>CAZGKZ010000015.1:0-13291 GCA_964526315.1 uncultured Geobacteraceae bacterium | reverse complement strand
AGAACACCAAATTCATTCTCCACCAGAACCGAAATTGTATGTTTCATCTATTTAATCCTCCCGACCTGAAAATTGGTCGAATTTTTTAAAGATTTCAGCAAAAATACCAATGAATTATGAGGCAAGTACCATTTCGTGGATAGCCTTGCCCGCCGGAACCATCGGTAGAACATTCTCTTCACGGGAAACCTTAAAGTTCATCAGAACCGGTCCAGGAATCTCTAGTGCCTTCTTGATAGTCGCTTCAACCTCATCAACTTTTGTTGCCTGCAAGCCGGTCGCCCCATAGGCCTCAGCAAGTTTAATAAAATCAATTGGCAGCTCCATAACGGTCTGGCTGTAGCGTTTTTCAAAAAACATCTGCTGCCACTGACGGACCATGCCCAGATAGTTATTATTGAGAATAGCAATTTTAACCGGCAGTTGATACTGCACCAGAGTTGCTAATTCCTGAGAGTTCATCTGAAAAGATCCATCACCGGAAATATCGATAACCTGTCGATCGGGATAAGCAACCTGAGCTCCCAGAGCAGCAGGGAGACCAAACCCCATGGTTCCCAAGCCACCAGAGGTTAAAAATGTCTTTGGCTGTCTAAAGGTGAAGAACTGGGCCGCCCACATCTGGTGTTGACCAACTTCAGTTGTGATGATCGCATTCTCATCTGTCATCTCACTGATTTTTTCAATGACAAATTGTGGTTTGATCGTCGACTTGGAGGAACGATAGGTCATGGGGTGACGCTCTTTCCACTCAGTAATCATAGTGCGCCACTCATCTGTTGCTTCAACCAGATCCTCAACTAATTCAGGTTTTTGGCTGAGAGAAGCATGCAACTTACTCAAAACATCCTTTAAATCACCAACGATTGGCAGGTCAGTTTCAACATTTTTACCGATCGAAGTTGGATCAATATCGACATGAATAACCTTGGCTTTTTCAGCAAAACTATCAATCCGGCCCGTCACCCGGTCGTCAAACCTGGAACCAACAGCAATGAGCAGATCACACTCCGTCACCGACATATTGGCATAAAATGTTCCGTGCATCCCCAACATTCCCAGCGCTAAAGGGTGGCTTTGGGGGAAAGCAGCCATTGCCATCAAAGTCGTTGTCACAGGAATACGGGTCTGTTCTGCCAGCTTAATTAACTCATCTTCCGCAGCAGCCAAAGTGATCCCACCGCCAACATACAAAACCGGTTTACGTGCTTCAAGAATCAGTTGAGCAGCTTTTTCAATCTGCCGGCTATTACCACTATACGTTGGTTTGTAGCCACGCAAATTAACCTTATCGGGATAGCTGAATTTATGCTTAGTGACCTGAATATCCTTCGGCAAGTCAATCAACACCGGTCCGGGTCGACCCGTTCGAGCAATATAAAAAGCTTCTTTAATTGTTCTGGCAAGGTCACGGATATCTTTCACCAAATAATTATGCTTGGTGCAAGGACGGGTAATGCCGCACATGTCCGCTTCCTGAAATGCATCATTTCCGATTAATGGAGTTGGAACCTGACCGCAGATAATCACCATCGGAATGGAATCCATATAGGCTGTTGCAATTCCGGTCACGGTATTCGTTGCCCCGGGGCCACTGGTCGCAATGACGACTCCAACTTTACCTGTACACCGCGCGTAACCATCTGCAGCATGAACTGCAGCCTGTTCGTGCCGAGTCAGAATATGCTTGATCGGTGACTCATAGAGATCATCATAAATATTGATAACAGCTCCTCCGGGGTAACCAAAAACGGTATCTATCCCTTCAAGCTTTAAGGATTCAAGTAAAATCTGTGATCCGGTCAACTCCATCTAATTCCTCCTCAATTTTCAATAGTGCTAAAATCTATCTTTAAATTAGTTTGTCCTGCCATAACTCTAATTGCCGCATTGGTTAACCATTTGGGTAGCTTTTATCACTGTCCCCCGCAACCATAGCATATTCATTAATCCAGACAGTGTCGTTTGCAGGACAAGTATCATTTATTGTTTTACAAATACAGCAAAGGGCTTAAGCATCCGCTTAAACCCTTTGCTGTATCAAAACATTCCGTTGTATCCAAACGGAATCAAGCAGTCACAGAGTTGATAATTTTTTCCATTTCATCCCTACCAACAAGTTTCATTTTTTTTACATTATTTTTTTCAAGCTCTTCCTGCGGGGAGAGATAACCTTTTTTATCATACTCAGATAGTTGTTTTTCAAATAGAGTATGTTCCTCATAGAGCATGCGAAAACGGGGGTTGGTCTCGGTAAGATTTTGCAAAAGGGTCTGATCAATGTCCATTGGCACCTCCGAGCATATAAGTGGGTTGAGTCGAGTAAAACTTCTACTTAAAGTAACCAAATTGATGCAAAATTGTCAACAATTAACCATGACTTTAGCCGGTTTGTTTTTAGATAAATTCAATTCAGCGTCAGAAGGACGAATATAGGTTGGAAGAATTTCTGCGGCATTGCAAAGCAACCCTGATTGATATGCCTGTAGCGCCAACCATGAAGCCTTTGTTGCATGGAGCTGATGAGCTGGGGCAACGGGAAGCAGAGCCCGCTCAGCAAGGATATCCTCTATCATCTGACGATAGAGAAAAACCCCATCTCCAACCAGAGCAACTGACCCTGAAAGCTGCAGCAACAGTTGTTCTGGAGGTAAAACGGTTGGGTGATCAATCGCAACCGGCCCGGCAGCAGGATGCCAGTCGAAAAGTTGCGTATATACCTCACTCTTTCTTGCATCCAGAAAAGCACAAATAGGTACGGGTGATAATGGTAAATTCATTGCTACAGTTTGTAGGGATGAGACGGGAACAACAGGTTTGTTAAGAACCTGGGCGAGCCCCTTGATCGTGGCGATTCCAATCCGTAAGCCGGTAAAAGAACCGGGCCCGGTCACCACGGCTAAAAGATCGAGATCAGCAAGCTGCCAACCGGTCTCCTCAAGCAGGTGATCTATCTGCTTCAATAATTTTTCACTGTGAGTGCTGCGAATATTTAATAACGATTCGGCAACCGGGGACTCGCCCTGACACAGTGAGACACTACCACTCAAAGATGAGCTATCAAGGGTCAATATTTTTGGCCCGGTTGAATGTCCCATTATCCCCATAACCTTACAATATCATTATAGAAAGCTAAAACCATCAACATCAGCAACATCGCCATTCCAACCTGTTGGGACATCTCCCTGACACGGATTGAAACCGGTCGCCGAATAACCAGCTCAATAAGATAAAAAAGGATATGACCACCATCCAAAATTGGAATGGGCAATAGATTCAAAATTCCCAATTGAATAGAAATAAAAGCTAAAATTGATAGAATTGCTGACAAATCTGTCTGGGCTGCCTGCCCGGCAATCTGAATAACCGTGATTGGACCACCGATATTTTCCGCCGAGACGCTGCCACTGAATAGTTTCTGCACAAAAACAACGGTTAACTTAATCAGCTCCCAGGTTCGGTCACTTCCTTCACGGATAGCAGCAAAGAAACCAAACTGTTTTAATTCCGAGTCATAGGATGGGGCAATGCCAAGCAAAAAATCACCTTCACCACCATGCTGTTGCGGGGTCAAGTCAACGGTCAAGGGTTGTCCAGCACGCTCCAGATAAATCGAAACGGTCTGATTGCCAATTTTCTGCACAACACCTTTCAAATCATACCAGGAAGAGATTGGATAACTACCTATTTTCAGGATCAGATCCCCTTCCTGCAATCCAGCGGCGGCAGCTGGCATATCTGGAGCTAATCCACCAATGCGTGCTTCCTGCCGGGGTAAAAATCCCAGAGCCTGCATCCCCTGCAAGCTGTCGTTATCTGCCGGAATACTTAACTGCAGCAGTTCTCCATCCCGATCAACTTGAAACAGCAAATCATCACCGGCAAGAGAGATAAAACTTTTGTTGGTTTCATTCCAACTGTTGATAGCCTGTTGATTCAACGCAGTGATACAATCGCCAGGATGAAAACCACTGGCGTCCGCACTTGATTCAGGGATGACATAACCGACACAAGCAGGTTGATCCAGATAGGTTGGCATCTGCACTCCAACCATAAATGAAATCGGCAGAATCAACAGAGGGAGAATCAAATTCATCACCGGACCAGCTGAAACAATGGCTAATCGTTTTGCCACAGATTGCTCAGCAAAGGAACGAGCTTTTTCTTCAGCAGAGAGTTCAACATCCTCGCCCTGCTCTCCACTCCCTTCGCCAAGCATCTGCACATATCCCCCCAGAGGGATGGCACAGATCTGATATTCTGTTTCTCCACGACGGCGTGACACAAGTTTTGGGCCAAAGCCGAGAGAAAATTTCAGAACTTTCACACCGCATATTTTGGCAACAACAAAGTGTCCCAGTTCATGAATAAAGACCAAAATCCCCAGCATCAAAATGCCAGCAATAATCGTTGTCATGCAAATCCTCCACTAATCAGTTCCTGTGCTTTGCGGCGTCCCCATAGATCGGCGCGCAAAGCTTGTTCCACCGTAGCAAGGTGCTCACTCCGATGCTGATAGATCACCCGTTCTATCACTTGCGAAATATTCAAGAAACTGATCTGGTTAGTTAAAAAAGCATCAACCGCCACTTCATTAGCGGCATTCATAACCGCCGGAACCGTTCCGCCACCCGCCAAAGCATCATAGGCAAGCTGTAAACACGGGAATAATTCTTTATTCGGTTCTGAAAATGATAACTGCCCCGTTTCACACAGATTAAGGGGCGGCTGAGATAATGGTAACCGCTCCGGCCAAGCTAACGCATAAGCAATGGGAGTTTTCATATCAGGAATTCCCAACTGCGCAATAACTGCCCCATCCTGGTACTCAACCAACGAATGGACAATACTTTCCGGATGGATGTGCACATCAATCATAGTTGCAGGGAAATTAAATAACCAATGAGCTTCAATAACTTCCAGTCCTTTGTTCATCATCGTTGCTGAATCGATTGAAATTTTTCGTCCCATGTCCCAATTTGGATGAGCCAAAGCGTCTTCTGGGGTAACTGTTGCAAATTGAGTCAAGCTATGCTCGCGAAATGGTCCTCCTGATGCGGTTAAAATCAGGCGACGAACATCTTCGCGACGTTGACCAGAGAGAGATTGAAAAATTGCTGAATGTTCACTGTCGACAGGAATCAAGTTGATTTTTTGCCGCGCGGCTTCGGCCATAATCAAGCTTCCAGCCGTCACCAGAGTCTCTTTATTAGCCAGGGCAATATCTTTCCCCGCTTTTATTGCCGCCATCGTCGGGACCAAACCAGCAGCACCGACAACTGCCGCAACAACCATGTCAATTTCCGGGGCTGTCGCACAACTGATCATCCCTGCAATCCCGGAGCAGATCTGAACATCAACCCCTTCAAGCTGTGACGTCAACTTCTGCGCATCAAGGTCTGAAATCACCGAGACAATGCGGGGAGAAAAGAGCTGAATCTGTTGCCGCAGCAGGTCGATATTGCTACCGGCAGTCAAAGCAACGATCTGATAACGTTCGGGGAAGGCTTTAACAATCTCTAAAGTACTGACTCCTATTGACCCGGTTGAACCCAGAACCGCGAGTTTTTTCAACTGGCCACTCATCCTCCGTAACCATATCGAGCAATATAATATATGACCGGAAATGCAAACAGCAGACTATCCAGACGATCCAGGATCCCCCCATGCCCGGGAATCATATTCCCCGAGTCTTTAACTTGACAGGCACGCTTCAACAACGATTCAAATAGATCACCAAGCTGCCCCATCCCCCCAAGTAAAAGCCCAATCAACACCGCATCAAAAAAACCGATCACCGGCAGGAAAGAGAGCTTTGCCAGCAACACCCCGACCACCGCTCCGACTAAACCACCGATCGCACCTTCAACACTCTTGTTTGGGCTAACAGCAGGATAGAGCTTACGTTTTCCAATTTTACTACCAACAAAATAGGCACAGGTATCACAGCTCATTATTGCAATAAGGGTCAAAAAGATCCATTCTCGGCCATCGGTTAGCAAGCGCAACGGAATTAAATGCCCGAGAAGAAAAGGGAGATAAATCAAACCAAGAACAACCCACCCTAAACGATGGTGAACCTCAGTGATTAATGGGAGGCGAAACAAAAACAGCAGAGCAAAAATCAATACGGTAACGGTGAGTAGAGGAAAAAGGAAGGCCGTTTTTTCGTATAATAACAGAGGGACAATAGCGGCCCCAATAGTGGCAGCAAGCCATTGTTCAAAACGGTGCTCAGAGCCTAAACCCATCCGATTGAACTCAATCAAGCTTAAAAATAGCACCAGGGACACAAAAACAGAAAAAACTGCTGGATTGGCATATCCAAGCAACAAAATCAATAATGGCAAAGCAACGATGGAAGTAATAATACGCTGTTTAATCACTCAACTCCTTGAGCTTAACTTTATTAGTCATCGACAAGACCAAAGCGGCGCTTACGACATAAATAAGCATCCAGAGCTTTCTCTAATTCTTCAGCATTAAAATCAGGCCAAAGGACATCAGTAAAGTACAGCTCCGCATAAGCGGCCTGCCAAAGCAAAAAGTTACTGATCCGTACTTCACCACTGGTTCGGATCAGCAGGTCAGGTTCAGGGATATCCCCAGTATCAAGAAACCTTGAAAAGGAATGATTATCAAGCTGATCAATATCCAGAGAACCGGCAACAGCCTCCCGGGCAACCTGTTTGGCGGCACGCATAATTTCGTCCCGACCACCATAGGAAAGAGCCAAGACCAACGTCAATGCTTTCCCAGCTGAAGTCGCTTCTTCAGCATCAGCAAGAGCATCCTGAATGGATTGCGACAGGCGGGAGGAATCACCAATCACCCGCAGTCTGACCCCTTCACACAACATTTTCTGTCGTTGCGATGCCAAAAACTGCAACAATAGACCCATCAATGCATCAATTTCAGGCCGTGGGCGACCCCAGTTCTCAGAACTGAAAGCAAACAGACTGAGGTAATGGATCCCGCGACGAACACATTCATCAACAATCTGAGTCACTGTCTCAACACCCCTCTTATGCCCTGCAATTCTTGGCAATGCCCGCTGCTTAGCCCAACGTCCATTGCCATCCATAATGATAGCAAGATGCTCAAGAGGTGGTTTTTGTATTGTTTCTGTCAATTTTGACACCTAAAAAAACCAAAGGGAGAAGTTTAATTTATAAATATAAAAACGCAGCTAAGAAAAATAACACAATTCACATCTGGGCAGCAAGAAATTGATCGGTTGAAAACCGCTGTGACCACAAAAAAAGGGCGTTTCAATAACGCCCTTTCTCAAAACCTAATATAAAACAGATCAGCTGATGATAGCATTAACCGGACAGACATCGACACAAGCACGGCACTCGTCACAATCATCCGTAATAATATAAATATCTCCTGACTCAACAATGGCATCTAATGGACAGGATTCCACACACGTTCCACAACCGATACACTCTTCAGTTATTTTCAAAGCCATCCACAACCTCCCTTAGTCAAAACAACAGATTCCGGATCAAATTTCCATAACCTCCTGCTCTTTATTCTGCACAATCGAATCGATGGCACTGACAAATTCATCCGTGAGTTGCTGCACATCTTTTTCACTTCGTTTGAGATCATCTTCAGTAATCTCTTTCTCTTTTTCCAACATCTTCAGGTTCTCATTGGCCTCACGACGTGAATTCCTCACAGAAATCTTGGATTCTTCCGACATCCGCTTAATAATTTTTACCATTTCCCGACGCCGTTCTTCGGTCAGTGCCGGGACCGGCAACCGGATCAGCAATCCATCCGAGGATGGGGTCATCCCCAAGTCAGCTTTATAAATGGCCTTTTCAATGTCGGGAATAAGATTTTTCTCCCAGGGTTGCACCGTCATCAACCTCGCTTCGGGAACGGCAAGAGTAGCAACCTGGCTGAGTGGCGTAGGAACCCCGTAATAATCAATCTTAACATCATCCAATAGCGAAACACTCGCACGTCCAGTACGAACCTTGGTCATATCTTTTCTTAAGGACTTTACCGCCTTATCCATAGCTGTGCGAGCTTCTTTCAATACCTCATTAACCATTTGCGTCACCTCCCTGAACAATTGTGCCAATTTTCTCCCCATGAACCACTTTTTTGATATTATCACGTTGCGTCATGTCGAAAATTATCATCGGCAAATTATTATCCATACACAGTGAAGTTGCAGTCGCGTCCATCACTTTCAAACCCTTCTGTAAAACCTCCAGATAGGTCAATTCTGGCAACTTAACAGCTTTTTTGTCCTTCTTAGGATCAGCGGAGTAGACGCCATCCACTTTTGTTGCTTTAAGAATAACTTCGGCATTGATCTCCATAGCACGCAAACTGGCAGCGGTATCGGTAGTGAAATATGGGTTTCCTGTTCCAGCACTAAAGATGACCACCCGCCCTTTTTCCAGATGGCGTACCGCCCGACGGCGAATATATGGCTCAGCAATTTGTTGCATATCAATTGCCGATTGAACCCGGGTGACAACCCCCTGCTTTTCCAGAGCATCCTGCATTGCCAGACTATTCATAACTGTGGCTAACATCCCCATATAATCGGCACTTGCACGATCCATCCCCTTGGATGAAGCAGCTAAACCACGGAAAATATTGCCGCCACCAATAACCACAGCGATCTCAACTCCCAAGCGACTGACTTCTTTGATTTCGGCTGCAATCCCGTTAATAACATCGGGATCAATTCCGTAACCCTGTTCACCAGCAAGAGCTTCACCACTTAATTTCAATAAAATTCGTCGGTATTTGATCGTAGCCACAGTCGCTCCCGCTCGTTATAAGTTAAGTGCCATGATCGACACGAGTTAAAACCGGTATTTATTTACTTAATGCTGCAACTTCTGCAGCAAAATCATCCTCTTTCTTTTCAATTCCCTCACCAAGCTGATAACGGACATAACTCTTCAACTTAATATCAGTTCCAAGTTCCTTGCCCAGTGCAGCAACAAGTTTACCGACCTTCTGGTCAGGGTCAATCACAAAAGCTTGCTCCATCAGACAGACCTCACCAAAATATTTGTTAATCTGACCAAGAATGATCTTCTCAACAATATTTTCTGGCTTACCACTGTCCAGAGCCTTCACCCGCATGATCTCTTTCTCTTTTTCAACGATATCAGCAGGAACACTGTCACGATCTAAATATTGAGGAGCTGCAGCTGCAACATGCATTGCAAGCTGTTTTCCCAAAGCAACAACTTTCTCGTCTGTTGATTCAGTCTGCAATTCAATCAAGACACCAATTTTACCGGCACCATGAACATAAGAGGTGACAACCCCCTGCCCGACATCAATACGAGCCAGACGACGGATTCCCATATTTTCACCAATTGTAGCAATCTGATGGGTCAGCTCTTCAGCAACGGTGCGGCCAGTCCCCGGATAAGCGAGTGATTCTAGAGCTTTCACATCAGCAACCTCGTTAGCCAGAATTACATTTTTTACCCCGGCAACAAATTCCTGAAATGCCGCATTTTTAGCGACAAAATCGGTTTCAGCATTAAGCTCAACCATCGCCCCGATAAGCCCTTCTGAACCAGCAGCGACAGCACCTTCGGAGGCAACTCGACCAGATTTTTTAGCGGCGGCAGAGAGCCCTTTCTTCCGCAAAAAGTCAACGGCCTCATCCATATTTCCACCAGTTTCGGTCAAAGCCTTTTTACAATCCATCATTCCTGCTCCGGTTTTTTTACGCAATTCGGAGACCATTGCTGCTGTAATACTCACGATCATTCCTCCATAAATTTATAGGCGAGATAAATATCCCGCGGTCGTTTCCAGTTAAACCAAAGGCCGAGCCTAGGCCCGGCCGCAGGCCTGTTCAATATTTAAAAAATATAATTTAGATTATTCTGCTGCAGGCTCTTTCACTTCGGCCACAGCAGCTTCAGGGACCACTTCTTTTTCAACGACCGGGGCTTGAACTGCTGGGGCTGCGGGTGCTGCCTCAACCTCTGCAACCGGCTCATCTTTACCTTCAGCTACAGTCTGTTTTTTATCCTTACGCCGCTGATCACCTTCCACACAGGCTTCTGCCATACGTGAAGCAAACAATCGAATCGCACGGATTGCATCGTCATTACCAGGAATGACATAATCAATGTTATCAGGATCACAGTTAGTATCAACGACTGCAACCACGGGGATACCAAGCTTGTTGGCTTCCTGAACAGCAATCGCCTCTTTTTTGGGATCAATAATAAAAACGGCACCGGGCAACTTGGTCATATTTTTAATTCCACCAAGGTTCTTTTCCAATTTTTCCCGCTGTCGTTCCAACTGAAGAGCTTCTTTTTTGGTATATTGCTCAATGGTGCCATCCGCCACCATTGCTTCAATCTTCTTTAAACGATCAATACTCGCCTTGATGGTAGAAAAGTTAGTTAACATTCCACCTAACCAACGGTTATTGACAAAATACTGATCAGAACGGAGAGATTCTTCTTTGATAGCATCCTGAGCCTGCTTCTTGGTACCGACAAACAGAACCTTATCGCCGTTAGCAACAGTATCCTGAATAAACTGATAAGCAGTTTTAAAATAACGTACCGTTTTCTGCAGATCAACAATGTAGATACCATTGCGTGCGCCAAAGATATAGGGCTTCATTTTAGGGTTCCAGCGCTTGGTCTGATGACCGAAGTGGACCCCAGCTTCCAGCATTTGCTTCATCGTGATTTGTGCCATTTTTTTCTCCTTAAAACTGGTTTAGTTCCTCCGCTCCGATCTGCTCCGGCAAGCCTCAATCTTCGATCGAGAACCATCCTGCCTGAATCCTGAAGCGTGTGAATTGATTAACTGCGGATCTATAACATCACTGAGTAGATACAGGCAAGAAAAAAACAAGACAAACCCTGCATCATCGCCCAAAAGGAACTCGTCATGATGATTAAAAGGGAGTTTACAGGATCAAGCTGGCGTATTAACATGCGCCATCATGTCAGCCTTGCGTATTCATCGTTATATTATCAAAGAGATCAGCATTCCTGCCCTGCTGAGCCTGCTCATATTCACCTGCGTTCTTTTAATGGGGAAAATTCCAAGAATTGCTGAACTTATCATTAATAAAGGGATTCCAGCAGCACAAATCCTCCAACTCTTCAGCTATCTCCTGCCAACTTTTTTGACCATCACCATCCCTCTCTCATTTTTACTCGGCATCCTCCTGGCATTCGGTCGTCTATCTGCTGACAGTGAGTTTGTCGCCCTCAAAGCTTCCGGAGTCAGTCTCTACAATCTGGTCAAACCGGTCTTTGTTCTGGCAATATTTTTCAGTTTGTTCACAGCCTGGATCACTATCAGTGTTGAGCCTGCCAGCAAAGCGGCCTTTCGCTCCAAACTGTTTCAGATTGCGACCAGCAGTGCCAGCATCAGTATTAAACCGAGAGTATTCAATGATAAATTCAAGGGAATTATTCTTCAGATTCAGGATATGGATGAAAACACGAGAGTCATGCAACATGTTTTTATCTCCGATGAGCGCGAAGGGAAAACGCCCGCAACAATTATTGCCCAAAATGGTCGTTTTATTTCCAAACCAAATCAGTACCGCCTGACGCTCCGACTCAATGATGGGGCAATTCACCGCCAGTCGAGACAAGGAAAGAGTTCAACTTACCAGATTATCAGATTCACTAACTACGATCTTAATATTGATCTTGGTAACCAACTGGGGAGTCGACATAAACATCGTCAAAAGGCAGGGGAACTTTCCTGGAAGGAATTGAACGGGGCAATTGTCAAGGCAAAGGACAATAAAACCAAACACAACCTTCAGGCAGAAAAATATGAGCGCATTGTTATTGCATTTGCCCCCATCGTTCTGCTTCTGGTTGGCATCCCCCTCGGGTTACAATCCAGTCGTTCCGGAAAGGGATCAGGATTCGCCCTCGCCCTGATAATTTTTCTCGCCTACTACGTGCTACTGAACTTAGCCAACACCATTGCTGAAAAAGGGGTGTTGCCGGCAGCTGTTATTCTCTGGCTTCCAAATCTCTGTTTTTTGTTGGGAGGATTCTGGGCACTCCATAGCACCGCAATGGAAAAACCACTTCGGCTCATCCAGATTTCCCGATGGCTCATCAGACAATTAAGATCCCGTACCGACAAAACCGGTGATAACTCATGAGAATTCTCAGGTGGCTCCTGTTAAAAGCCTTTATCCGCATCCTGTTACTCTGCACCGCTGCTTTTATCAGTATCTACCTGTTGATCGATTTTTTTGAAAAGATTGACAAATTCATCGATCGAAATGCGCTGCCATGGGACTATTTTACCTATTTTTTCAATAGTATTCCCACCATATTTGTCCAGATTCTCCCGCTGGCAATCCTTACAACCATGGTTCTTACTCTCGGGGGACTCAGTCGAACCAACGAAATCACCGCTATGCGTGCTTGCGGGATCAGTCTCTTGCGAATAATACAACCATTGATGTCGTTGGCATTGATTCTGTCTCTACTCCTTTTATTATTAAACGAATTCGTCATCCCCTGGAGCAGCAAACAACTGAACTATCTTCTGGATGTCAAATTAAGCAAAAACAAACAGCTTCAACTCACCCGAAACGAAATCTGGTATCGCAGCAAAAACCGCATCATCAGCATTGCGGTTGCCAACCCACACAAAAAACAATTACAGGGAATCACAATCTTCACCTTTAATAATCAGCAGAAGATAAAAAAACGTCAAGACACTCCCATTGCTGAATTTGACAAAGGGAAGTGGCAAACACCTACCTTGGTCGAACATATTTTTGATACAGCATCTGGAGAACTTATTGAAACCAATAAGCTCAACAATGTGACTCTGGACCTCAATCGAAGCCCCAATGATTTTTCGGTGCAAAAAGATTTAAGAAATGAACTAAATTACTGGCAACTTGCGACCCTGGTAAAAAAGATAGAGGGAGAAGGTTATGATGCAACTCATCAGAGAGTTGACATGCAGAACCGCTTGGCACAACCCTTGACTTGTTTGATTATGGGCTTTCTGGGAATCCCTTTTGCCTTGCAGAGGGGTCGAAATAGCAATATGGCTATGGGGATAGGGCTTAGTCTGGGGATTGGCGTTGCTTATTTTATACTCCAGTCGATGGTAACAGCATTCGGCTACGCAAATGCAATACCACCACTGGTTGCAGCCTGGTCAGCAAATTTTATTTTTTTACTGTTGGGAATATGGTTGTTGTTGAACATAAAAGAGTAGCCAGCGGGGAACTTGAATTTTGGGAGCATCTACTTATGATGCTCCCAAAAAA
>CAZGKZ010000014.1:0-13716 GCA_964526315.1 uncultured Geobacteraceae bacterium | reverse complement strand
AAGAACATGATTCTCGATCCCGACAATAAATACATCCAGGCCATCAACGACCATGTCCCTTTGACCGGTGCAACCGTCTTGGAAATTGGCTGCGGCACTGGGCGAATGACCGGTGATATAGCAAAGTACGCAGCAAAGGTTGTTGCGACCGATCTGGATGAGACCGTCCTTGATCAAGCCCAGAAAAACATCACAGCACAAAATATTGAATTCATCCACACTCCCGATGGTTTTGCTGATCTCCCAGCACAAACTTTCGATCTGGTGATCTATACTCTGTCACTCCATCACATCCCACCGGATAAAATGGTGGAGAATCTTAAACATTCAGGTGAACTGCTGAAAAACGGTGGGAAAATTATTGTTATTGAACCGGGAAATAGTGGTTCTTATCTCGAAGTCAAAAACCGCTTTGGTGCCGGAAGTGGTGACGAAAGCGCCGTTAAAGCTGCTGCGATTTCCGCAATGCAGAACCTTGATGGTTGGAAATTAAGTCCGACATACCATTTTGAGGTCGGCTTTCTGTTTGATGACGCAACTGACTTTTACACAAATAAGTTACCCGGATACCAGGATCTTCCAGCGGAAAAACGCTCTGAATTGCGACTTATTTTGCAGCAACATACTGAACCACGGGGAATCATTCTCCAATCAGAACGCCATCTGAATCTCTTAATCCGGAGATTCTTATAGAAAAAATGGCACTTTATCTAGTTTTTTGGAATATTCTCATCTTTCCAGCTTGACAACCTGTTAAGAAAACTATAATTTTTACAGATTAGTTTTTATTGTTTATTGCGTAAAATGGCTGTGGAGTTCAGTTAAACTGATGAGAGTCCCCCACTTAATTCCGACAATCAGACTTATCCCAATTTTGGGGTTTGTTCTGCTATTCAGTTCTTGTGCTCCAACAACCGGCATTGCTCCATCAGGAGCATTAAAAGAGCAGCTCTATGAAATAAAACAACAGCAGCAAGAGCAAGCGACACAGCTGCAACAACTACAACAGCAGATCAGCCAACTGCAACAACAATTAACAGGTGAAAATCTGGTTACAGCACAGATTCAAAATAATAATGAAGCACCACAACAATCGGGTTCAACATCTCCGCTCATCGTACCCGGGCCGACAAACCAAATCATTCCAAATCAGGAAGCAGTTAATATTGCCGCATCAGCATCATCTTACCTGGCTGCATTTTCTAACCTGGCGGCTGGAAACTTTGCTGCAGCAGAAACGGGCTTTCAAGAATTTTTGCGGGATTTTCCAGATCATCAGTATTCTCCAAATGCCCGTTACTGGTTAGCCAGTGCACAATTATCCCAGGAAAAAACCACCTTGGCGATAAACAATTTACAACTGATTATTGCGAATCCAAATGGACAAAAGAAAACCCCTGCAGCACTCATGCAATTGGCACAAATCTACCAACAACAGGGGCAACAAATACAAGCCGACAACGTCCTAGAACAGTTGCGCAACAAGTATCCGGAAAGTCCGGAAGCGCAACATTTTTACCGGAGCGAAGAACCGAGTAATTAACGGTTTACAGCTCTGTCTGAGAGGGAACTGATGACACGAATAAGCTTTCGCTGGTTATCGCTGCTGGTTCTATTGCTGATCTTATCAGGAACAGGTCTGGCAATGGCTGCCCAAGAACAAATTTATACAATAAAGAAGGGAGACACCCTATGGGGTCTTTCCGAAAGATTTATGGGTGACCCGTACTACTGGCCGAATGTCTGGGCAAAAAATCCCGACATCGCCAACCCCCATCTGATCTTTCCCGGGCAAAAAGTACGGATTCTGGATGGTCGCCTAGAGATTATCCCTGCTTATCCTGAAGCAGAAAAGCCAACGGTAGAAACAGCGGTCAGTGAACCAACAGCTGAAAAACCTGCTGAAGTCGTCACAATTAAATCAACCGGTGGCAATGGATTTATCCTGACCGATGAACAACCACTCGGGATATTGGTGGATTCCGTTGATAACCGAATTATGTTGTCAAAAAATGATATCGTTTTTCTTGAGATGGCTGACGTATCAAGTGTTGCCGTTGGTGATACCTACGGTATCTTCCAACGTAGTGATATGGTCAGAAACCCGCACACCAATAAACCCATCGGCACCATGATGCTAAATTTGGGATTTCTTCAGGTGACCGAAATTCGCGATGAAACAGTGATTGCGAAAATTGGTGAGATCTACAGTGAAATCACCCGTGGTGCTGAGCTGTTTGAATATACGCCACCGCAGGAAGAAATCACCCTGCAGCGTGGCACGACCGATCAAAAAGGGTATGTTATTGCCGCCCGGGAGAACAAAGGGGCTCTATCAACTAATGATATTATTTTTGTCAATTTAGGCAGTGATGATGGTGTGGTCAGCGGAAATCTTTTTTACATTTCCCGACCCCGTGAAGCCTCTGCTGAAATCATCAAGCACGCCAAGAAAATGCAGTTGCCGGATGTCGTCCTCGGTGCCGCTATCGTCATTGAAACTAAGGCAAAAACGACTTCTGCTCTAATCATAAAATCTGTCAATTCAATCTACATCGGGGATGATATTTCAGTTGTCACCCATTGACAGCTGCACAACTTCTCGATAGAAAGATAAATAACAAAAAAAGGATTGAAGTCTCTCTTCAATCCTTTTTTTGTTATCAAATTGTGCCGTTTAAGCTGCTATTTTATGGAGAGGGGAAAGAATGAATACTGCACAACAAGCTTTGTTGAGACTCCATCTAACCCCCGGTCTCGGGCGCATCGCCCTGTTTAAACTCCATCAGTATTTCGCTGACTTTAGTATTGCCCTCCAGGCTCCGCCACAACATTGGCGGGAAGCAGGACTGGCAGAAACACTTTGCAATAAAGTTCCCACAGAAAGCGGAGAAAAATTTCAACAAGTTTATCGCAAACTGGAATCACAGCAGATTCGCCTGATCAGCTTCTGGGATGATGATTACCCCGCTCTGTTGCGGGAAATTCACGATCCACCGGCGCTATTGTACCTGCGTGGTAAATTACCGCAGAAAGATTGCTTTGCCATTGTCGGTTCACGACGGGCGACCAGTGCCGGATTAACTTTGACCAGAAATTTGGCAACAACCTTAGCTCAGCACGAGATATGTATCGTCAGTGGCCTGGCACGTGGTGTTGACAGTGCCGCCCACCGTGGGGCCCTTGATGCCAAGGGGGCGACGATTGCTGTCCTCGGTTGTGGTATCGATCGGATCTACCCCCCGGAAAACAGTAAATTATTTCATGAAATTCAGCAGGAAAATGCCATTATCACCGAATACCCACCGGAGACCCCGCCGCTTGCCGGACATTTTCCCGGAAGAAATCGAATCATCAGCGGTCTCAGTCATGGGGTGCTGATCGTGGAAGCAGCTGAAAAAAGTGGCTCACTCATCACTGGTGATTTTGCTTTGGAGCAAGGGCGTGAACTGTTTGCGATTCCGGGAGCGGTACAAAATCCCAACAGCAGAGGGACCAATCGCCTGCTCAAAGAGGGGGCTCAATTAGTGACAGAAGCCAGTGATATTCTCCAATCACTTTGGCCAGGGCAACCGACACGACAGAAGCAGACTCAATTCAACAATTTTGCCGATCAACTTGACGGACCGGCTCTAAATGTCTTCCAAATCCTCGGCCATGAGCCCCGACATAGTGACGAAATAGCCCGGGAATGCGGCTTGACTCCCATGGAGCTTTCCGCTATTTTACTCGACCTAGAGCTCCGGGGTGGGATACAAACACTCCCTGGAAACCATTATATTCGTAGTTAACTGTGGATTTTAACCCCGTTGGGAGGTTCCTTGCGCGAGCGAGTTCTGGCAATTGTTAATCTGATCGCCCAATATGTTCTCGGGGCAGATGATACCCCGATCAGCGAGCAGGAACTGATGACTGAATTGATGTCGGTCGGCTTTGATGCCGATGAAATCAATGATGCCCTCTCCTGGATGGAAACAATTGCCCTCCAGCCTCAAACCGATGCCGCAACAGTTTCTCCCCTGATGGAGCTCCCCACTTACCGGGTATTCAGTAACCAGGAACAACAGAAACTGACCACTGAAGCCAGAGGTTTTCTCATCAAGGTTCGTACCATGGGACTTTTGACCAATGAAGCCCAGGAGGAAATTATTGATCGGGCACTCCACTCAGCAGATGGCTCCATCAATGAACAGGAGATTAAAATAATCACCACCCTGACTCTCTTGTCACGCTCAAGCAATCTCTGGTTGCGGGAAATAAACTGTATTCTGGAGAACGACTGGGATCGTATTTATCATTAAGCAGATAGTGGGTTGTGTCACCGGCACAACCCTTTTTACATCTGTCCATCCAGATCGACAGAGGATGAGACATATAGAGGTCATAAATGGCACAATCACTGGTTATCGTCGAGTCACCGGCGAAAGCAAAAACTATCGAAAAATTTCTCGGCAAGGGGTACAAGGTTCTTGCTTCCTACGGTCATGTGCGGGCTCTTCCGAGCAAGCAAGGGTCCGTTGATATTGATGACAACTTCAAGCCCAAATATCATATCCTGCCTGACAGCACTAAACATATCAGTCTGCTGAAAAAAGAGGTGGCCAAAAGTGACGAACTGATCCTTGCGACTGACCTTGACCGTGAAGGGGAAGCGATCGCCTGGCATCTACTGGAAGCCCTCGGAATTGATGAAAAAGCCGGGAAGCCTGTCGTTAAAAGAGTCACTTTTCACGAGATTACTCAGGCAGCTATCACTGAAGCGATGGCTCATCCACGGACAATTGACCGGGATTTTGTTGATGCCCAACAGGCTCGTTCGGTTCTTGACTATCTGGTTGGCTTCAATTTGTCGCCATTTCTCTGGAAAAAGATTCGCTACGGACTTTCTGCCGGCCGGGTTCAATCGGTCGCCCTACGGCTGATCTGTGAACGTGAAGATGATATTGATGCATTTAAACCCCGTGAATACTGGACAATAGAAGCACTGCTCGCCAATCTGGCTAAAAATCAGCTAGCAGCAAAACTCCATAGTTGTGATGGCAAAACACTGACCAAATTTGCGATTACGACACAACAGCAAGCGGAAGATATTCTTGCAGAATTAAGCCAGGTTGAGTTTCAAGTTACAGCACTGAAAAAGAAAGAACGGAAACGCAATCCGGCTCCCCCTTTCACCACCAGTACCCTGCAGCAGGAAGCCAGCCGCAAGCTTGGTTTTTCAGCCCGGAAAACCATGACCGTTGCCCAGAAACTCTACGAGGGAATCAAGGTTGATGATGGGACTCATGGTCTGATCACCTATATGCGTACCGACTCCGTTGCCCTCTCAACGGTCGCAACTGATGAAGCACGTGAAGTGATTTGTGAAATTTATGATGAGAGCTATGCCCTGAAAAAGCCCCGCGTCTTCAAAAATAAGAGTAAAAATGCTCAGGAAGCTCACGAAGCGGTCCGTCCGACATCGATTGCCCGGACTCCAGCCCAGATGAAACAATTTCTGACTTCAGATCAGCAGCGACTCTATGAGTTGATCTGGAAACGAACCGTTGCCTCACAAATGACTCAGGCAATCTTTGATGCCACCAGTGTCGATATTGCTGCTGGAGAGCGGTACAATTTTCGCGCAACCGGACAAGTGATCCGCTTCCCCGGCTTTATGGCTCTCTATATCGAAGGGAATGATAATGGTGACAACGAAGATAAAGAAGGGCTGTTGCCACCCTTAAGCGAGGGGGAAAAACTCAGCAGAGAACAATTGACCCCGGAGCAGCACTTCACTCAGCCACCACCACGCTTCACCGAGGCGAGCCTGGTTAAAACGCTGGAAGAGTATGGGATTGGCCGACCATCAACTTACGCCAGCATCATGAATACCCTGGTCACCAGAAAATATGTCCGGCTGGAAAAACGGACCTTCTTTCCTGAAGATACCGGGCGAGTTGTGACAAAATTATTGACGGAACATTTCAGTAAATATGTCGATTATGATTTTACCGCGGCTCTCGAAGAGGAACTTGATGCGGTCGCACGTGGTGAACTGGCATGGACTCCACTGATCAAACAGTTCTGGGACCCCTTTATCGCCCTGCTCCACCGTAAAGACAAGGAAGTCAGCAAAGCCGACATCACCACTGAGAAAACCGATAAAATATGCCCGGAATGTGGTAAAGAGCTGGTGATTAAACTGGGACGCTCGGGACGGTTTCTCGCCTGTTCAGGATTTCCCGACTGCCGCCACACAGAGCCGTTGAACAGCGATGGAACAGAGGCTGAAGAACCAGTCATCTCCGATGAAAAATGTGAAAAATGTGGCGAACCAATGTTGATTAAGACCGGACGCTACGGCAAATTTCTGGCCTGTAGTGGTTACCCGAAATGTAAAAACATTCAACCCATGGAAAAACCAAAAGCCCTCGGCATCACCTGTCCCGAATGCGGTGAAGGGGAGATGATGGAGAAGAAGAGTCGTTACGGAAAAATCTTCTACTCCTGTAATCGCTACCCGAAATGTAAATATGCGCTATGGAATCTTCCCAAAGAAGAGCCTTGCCCCAAATGTGGCTGGCCACTAACCGAAATCAAGGTCACAAAGCGGTGGGGAACGGTACAACGGTGCCCCCAAGAAGAGTGTGATTGGGAAAAAGAGTTGATTCCACCGGTGAAGAAGACCCCAGCTAAAAAAGCAGCAGCAAAAAAGAAACCGGCGGCAAAGAAAAAAACTCCGGTGAAGAAAGCTACGAAAAAAACCACCTGATTCAACAGGAACATCGTATAATTTTGACCGGTCGAGCCATACAGGTTCGACCGGTTTTTATTTAAACCTGAATCAGTGAATGGATTGAGGTTGGAGACAACATGGAACTAACTATTATCGGGGCAGGACTGGCCGGCTGTGAAGCAGCATGGCAAGCAGCAAAAGAGGGTTGTCAAGTCAAGCTTTATGAAATGAAACCGCTGCAGTTTTCTCCGGCGCATCAGAGTGAAAAGTTGGCCGAACTGGTCTGCTCCAACAGCTTGCGCGGTGCTGGAATGAACAATGCCGTCGGCTGTCTGAAAGAAGAACTGCGACGTAGCGGTTCACTGTTTATTGAAGCAGCGGATGCGACATCGGTTCCGGCAGGCGGGGCACTCGCGGTTGATCGGGGTGAGTTTTCCAACTATATCAGCGACAAAATTGCCGCAGAACCCAATATTCAACTAATCCGGGAAGAAATTACCCACCTCCCGGCTGACGAGACAACCATCCTGACCAGCGGCCCACTGACTTCAGAAAAACTCTCTGCTGAACTGGAAAAACTGACCGGCAGTGAACACCTCTATTTTTACGATGCAATTGCCCCGATCGTAGAAGTTGATTCGATCAACTTTGATATTGCCTGGCGGGCCTCCCGCTATGACAAAGGGGGCGATGATTATATCAACTGCCCGATGAACGAAGAACAATACTTCACTTTTGTTCAGGCACTCGTTGATGCCGATAAAGTTTCCGGACGAGAATTTGAAAAACTGATTCACTTTGAAGGGTGTATGCCAATCGAAGAGATGGCGGTTCGTGGCCCACAGACCCTCTCCTTCGGACCGATGAAACCGGTCGGTCTTCCCGATCCAAAAACCGGAAAAATCCCTTACGCTGTCCTGCAACTACGGCAGGATAATCGTAATGCCTCACTGTTTAATCTGGTCGGATTTCAGACCCGCCTCACCTATCCGGAACAAAAACGGATCTTCAGAACCATCCCCGGACTGGAGCAGGTCAACTTTGCCCGACTTGGTAGTATGCACCGCAATACCTTCATCAACGCTCCAGCATGCCTGACTCGATCTTTGCAATTTAAAGCAGCCCCCCATATCTATGCAGCAGGTCAATTGAGCGGCGTTGAAGGATATGTCGAATCGGCAGCCTGTGGTTTTCTGGCGGGGATCTTTGCCGCCTTTCAACTCCGTGGCAACACTATTCCATTCCCCCCGGAAGAAACTGCACTTGGTTCACTGCTGGGCCATTTATCGGCTGCGGAAGGGGTTAATTTTCAGCCGATGAACATCAATTACGGCCTCTTCCCCCCTCTGGAATTGAAGCGAAAAATGAAACGGGCAGACCGCCGTCTGGCCATGGCTGAAAGAGCCCTTGCAACACTGCCACAGTGGTGGGAGCCGATCGCAGCCCAGCGGGAGAAGTCATCATGAAACAGCAACTGGTGCTTGCTTCTGCCTCACCCCGCCGGTGTGAACTATTGCAACAGATCGGCCTTGAATTTCAGGTGATTCCCAGCCGGGCCGATGAGCATGTTCTGGCGGGAGAAACGCCAGAAGAACATGTCATCCGCTTAAGTCTCGACAAAGCCACTGAAGTGGCCAATCGGGAGAATGTTTCGGGACGCTGGTTTATCGGCAGCGACACGATTGTTCTGTGTGATCAGCAGATCCTTGGAAAACCACGCGATGAAGCCCATGCCGTCACCATGTTAAAACAACTCTCCGGGCGGGAACATCAGGTTCTTTCCGGCTATGCCATTATTGACCGTGAAACAAAAGAACAGCGAACTGAGGCGGTCAGCACTAAAGTCTGGTTTCGTCAATTGACAGACGATGAAATCGCGCGTTACATTGCCACAGGAGAGCCTGCTGATAAAGCGGGAAGCTATGCCATCCAGGGGCTGGGAATCTGTTTTGTGGCCCGAATTGAGGGGAGCTACACCAATGTTGTCGGTCTCCCTCTGTGTAAGCTGACCGGAGCAATGAAAGAGCTGGGTGTGCCGCTGACAATATGAAATTTGTGCGTATTCCTGGGACATGTACTTGTTACGTGTCCTGTCCCCGGAATACTGAATGATTACAAGCTGCTGAGGTAAGAACTGATGAACAACATTACCGCTAATCTTGATCAAATCAATCATCGCATTAATGCTGCCTGCCAAAAATCCAGCCGCGCCCCGGAAACCGTCAAACTCATTGCTGTCTCCAAAATAAAACCTGCCGAACAAATTGAAGAGGCTTTCCATGCCGGGCAAAAACGCTTTGGTGAAAGTTATGTTCAGGAGTTTCGCGACAAACAACCACTGGTCGCATCACCGGTGGAGTGGCATTTTATTGGTGCTCTGCAGAGCAATAAAGTAAAATATCTACGCGGTAAAGTTGCCATGATTCACTCGGTTGATCGTCTCTCCCTGGCCCGGGAAATTTCTGCCCAGTGGAGTAAAATAGATCAAGTTGCCAATATCCTATTACAAGTCAATGTTGGTGATGAATTGAGCAAGTCAGGGTGTACGCCTGATGAGTTGGAAAATCTGTCGCGCTCAATTGCACCACTACCCAATCTAAAAATCTGCGGGCTGATGTGCCTGCCACCCCACTCTGATGATCCTGAACAGGTTCGCCCTTATTTTGCCCAGTTGCAGAGACTTTCTCAGCAAATTAAAAACTTGCAGCTCCCCAACGTTGAGATGACCGAACTCTCCATGGGGATGAGTGGCGATTTTGAGGTCGCAATTGAAGAAGGGGCAACATTGGTACGGGTTGGTACGGCAATCTTTGGCGCACGGATTAAAAAGGCTTGATATGAAACAAATAAATTATCTGCTTTTTGACCTTGATGGCACTCTGGTTGATTCGGTTCCTGACCTGACATTATCCCTCAATCTGCTCCGTGCTGAATTGGATCATCCTCCTCTTACCGAAAAACAGGTTGCCGGTATCGTCGGTGACGGAGTTTCTGTTCTGGTCAAACGGGCCTTGGGAGAAAATCTTTATCACCCCGATCATCTTGCCCGATTCATGCAGCTATATGATGAACACCTGCTCGATCACACCCAATGTTATCCGGGGATTAAAGACCTGCTGAAGTGCCACTCGGCAGAAAAAATGGCCATCGTCACCAACAAACCCTATCAATTAACTCTAAAACTGCTTGAAGGGCTGAACCTGATCCAGAATTTCAAGATCATCGTCGGTGGTGACAGTTATGCCGAAAAAAAACCTCATCCCATGCCGGTGATAAAAGCCTTGGAAGGTCTGGGGGCTGAGCCAGAACAAGCGGTGATGATTGGGGATCATCATACTGATCTCCATTCTGGTCGTGGTGCAGGAACGGCAATCTGCTTCTGTGCCTATGGACTTGGACACACTGATGGTCTGACTCCAGATTTTCGTGCAGAACAGTCGACCGACTTGTTACAGCTGTTTCCCGGACCGCCTCTTGACTGAAAAAGATCTGACCATTCGAGAGATTGCCTTCTTCTTTTTTCCGCTGATACTCAATATCCAACTGATGAGTATTTCCCACACCATCATCAATGGTGCCCTGGCCAGGCTTGATGATTACATCACTGCTTTAGCCGGAATGTCAGTTGCATTGGTCGTCCACCTGTTTATTGCCTCACCCTCTTATCAGAATCACACCATTACCATTGCCATGGTTCGCGGTCGTAAATCAATGATGGGTGTCCTGATATTTATCGGTCTGGTTGCCCTTTATGTTGCAGCGATGCTCTCATTGATTGCTTTTACTCCCGTCGGAGATTTCATTCTCATCAAAATTCTCGGCACCCCACCAGAAATTGCAATAGAAGCAAAAAAAGCTTTGTACATTCTGGCGTTCCTGCCGTTTTTCACCGGGATCCGTGGTTTCTGCCAGGGGCTGATTATCCGGGCACGAAGAACCAGCCTGGTCTCTTATGCTACCGGAGTCCGGGTTGGAGCGCTGTTCGTTTTCCTAGCCTTCGGGCATAAATACTTTTACGGTGCCCAATTTGGTGCGTTTGCTCTAGTCAGTTGTGTCGTAACAGAAACACTGGTTATCGCCTGGCTTGCCTGGAAAACCCATGTTCCACTGGAACAAAATGTTGCCGAAAAAACTATTGGCGAAATTTTACACTACTCTTTTCCCCTCGCCTATTCATCCTGCCTGCAACAGACCATCCCGTTACTGATCAGTTCGATTATTGGTCGCCTGAGTGATGGTGCTCTGGCACTGGCTGCCTTTGGAGTGATCCGCGGGTTTCTTTTTCTCCTCGCCGGACCGATGCGTAATCTGCAGCAAGCCTATCTGACTCTGGTTAAAAAAGTGGCCGATGTCCGTCCACTCCTTCAGTTTGGTGTCATTATAGCTTTCATCCTCGGACTTCTAGTGCTCCTTACTGCGGGGCCACTGAACCAACTGATTTTTGGTCAGCTTCTCGGAGTAAAAACTGAATTACGACTGTATCTACAATGGCCCCTTGCTGCCTGTGCAGTGTTCCCCCTTTTCTACGGGCTGACAAATCTGCTCCGTGGCTGGTTTGCCGGTGCCGATCAAACCGGACAACTGGGTCGCTCCACCCTCCTTAAAAGTTCTTTTCTTTTGCTTCTCTGGTGGCCATTGGTCACCTGGCAACCTCCAATTTCCGGAATTGCTATCGCCATCGGTCTGCTGCTTGCGGCAGAAATATTGGAATCCAGTTATCTCTACTACCAACGGCAACAACAATCAGAACAGACCCGTCACGCTGCACCACTTTGAGATTCGTTTGACATCGGCAAGTCCCAGCGTTATTAATGGGTTACTTATTCATTCACTCAATTCCCCGGAGACTTAACCAACCCTCGGGGTAGTAACAAGATGAAAGATAGTGGGAAAATAATGATTGTCATCAAAACACGCGAAGAAATTGAAAAGATGCGCAAAGCGGGAGCTTTGGCTGGCCAAGTATTGAAATATATTGAACCGTACGTAAAAGCTGGGGTTTCAACCCTTGAACTGGATGATCGCTGTGCTCAATTCACCAGGGATCATGGTGCCATCTCTGCCCCTTTAAATTATCATGGTTTCCCCAAAAGTATTTGTACATCGATTAATAATGTCGTTTGTCACGGGATCCCTGCAGCAAAAGACATCCTGCAAAACGGTGATATAGTTAATGTTGATGTGACTGTAATCCTGAATGGTTACCATGGTGATACCTCACGCACCTTTATGGTTGGTCAGGTCGATGAAAAAATTGCCAACCTGGTCAACCGAACAGAAAAAGCAATGTACCGGGGGATTGCGGCCGTCAAAGCCGGGAAATATCTCTATGAGGTTGGTCGGGCCATAGAAAAATATATCGGGAAATTCGGCTATTCTATCGTGCAGACTTACGGGGGGCACGGCATTGGCAAGGATTTTCATGAAGAACCACACGTTCTCCACCACTTCAGCCACCATAATAAAATCCGCCTCAAAGAGGGGATGATTTTTACCGTTGAGCCAATGATCAATATGGGATCAAATAATCAGGTGGAAACATCACCAACCGATGGCTGGACAGTCACCACCGCTGACGGGAGTATCAGCGCTCAATTTGAACATACAATTCTGGTAACATCGGGTGAGGCAGAAATCCTTACCAAAATTTAAATTAGTACTGCTATCTGTCGAAAATAGAGAGAGAATCTCAGTGAAAACCATGTTGCCGATAATTACATATTTATTGTTTTTCTTTGGCATCCCATTCTCTTCATTTGCCGGCGACTTTATTGAGTTAAAAACTGCAGCGCAGGAATCCTTCCCCAAATATTATAAATCTGACGATCACAAAATGTGTGGGGTGTGTATTGATATCATTCATTCAATCGAACAAGCAGATCCTGAAATCAAATTTACTGGCTACAACAATTTCCTTCCATTCAAAAGGCTCCAATCTTATTTGGAAAAAGGGGAATTGGACGTATTCTTTGGCTTCAAGAAAACCGCAAAGAGGGAACGGCAATTAAATTTCCTAAACATCCCTCTTTATCAGATTAATTATGTCGTGGCAGTTCGAGCTGAAGACAACGTCAGTATAGAGTCTTTCGATGATATCCGGACGATGGGGGACAAAGGGCTGATTTTAACCGTGCTTGGAACCTCTGCAAATAGCTTTCTACAAAAACAGGGGGGACTCCTGATTGATGATGCAGCGAGAACCCCATCCATCGCATTAAAAAAGCTGTTGACAGGACGAGGGTCGTTTGTCTTCTATCATGATCTTGGATTGAAAAGCATAATCAATAATTTGAAGTTAGAAAAAAAAGTTAAAATTCTTCCCATTTCATTTTTAACCTATGGCCATTATACCGCTTTTTCAAAACAAGTTCCGGAACCAATAATTCAACGAGTAAAAAATGCTCTTGAAAAACTGGAGAAAAATGGAACTCTCGCTGACATTCGTCGTAAACATGGTTTAGTAAAATAGCAGCTACCGCGCAGATAAACCAATCTCCACAAAAGGATACCCATTGTGACATCAAGATCTATTCAAGCTCCTGGATCGGTTGTTATTATTCGCCCACACCGATTTCACCCCAATCCAGAAACTGCCTCAGACAATGCCTTTCAAAGAACCGATGCAGATCGAACCATCAGGAAAACGGCGGAAGATGCCTACCGGGAGGTCAGTGAAGCGGCATCACAACTGGAAATGCATGGGGTCAAAGTGCATATTTTTGAAGATCATGGGGAGAAAGAGACCCCCGATTCAGTTTTCCCCAATAATTGGTTTTCCACCCACCCGGGCGGTCACATCGCAGTATTTCCCATGTACTCACCGAGTCGAAGACGGGAACGACGCTACGATATACTGGAGATGTTGAAAGCCGAATATCGAGTTCAAGATATTATTGATTACTCCTGCCTGGAATATGACGATTTGTTCCTGGAAGGGACCGGTGCAATGGTTCTTGATCATATCGACAGGGTTGCCTATACCGCACGATCAAACCGGG
>CAZGKZ010000013.1:0-13742 GCA_964526315.1 uncultured Geobacteraceae bacterium | reverse complement strand
CAGATGGCCAAAATGGATTGGGTTGAAAGTACCACCAAGCAAGCCGATGCGCATATTATAACCTCATTTTAGGAACAAAGAGAAAGGTTCAAGGTGAAAGGATCAGACCTGAAACCTTGAACCTACGGCCTAATCTGTCCGTCCCCCAGTACAATAAATTTCCGCGTCGTCAGATCTTCCAAACCCATCGGCCCGAAAGAGTGGAGTTTGGTCGTTGAAATCCCGATTTCGGCACCCAGTCCCAGCTGGTTTCCATCGGAAAACCGGGAAGAGGCGTTCACCATCACAACGCTGGAATTAATTTCCTGCAAAAAACGCTGTGAGAGTCGATAATCATTGGTCACAATCACTTCGGTATGGAGCGATCCATAATTTTCGATATGTTCACGTGCCTGTTCATAGTTGTCAACAATCCGGATCGACAGAATCAGATCAAGATACTCTGCCTGCCAATCCTCTTCGGTTGCCGGAATCAGAGTCGGAATGATTTGTCTCGCTACTGTACACCCTCTCAGTTCAACACCGGCTTCACTCATAGATTTGACAATTTGCGGTAAAAACTCAGCGGCAATATCACGATGGATCAACAGGGTTTCCAGTGCATTACAAACCCCGGGACGTTGGACTTTAGCATTCAGGCAGATATCCTCCGCCATCTTCAGATCAGCGTGATCATCAACGTAGGTGTGACAAACCCCCTTGTAATGTTTGATCACCGGAATCCGGGAGTTTTCGGTGACAAAGCGAATCAACCCCTCACCACCACGGGGAATAATTAAATCAATCTGCTCTTCGAGTTGCAGCAGTTCGCTGACGGCATTGCGGTCAGAGGTATCCACCACCTGGAGGGCAGCTTGAGGCAGTTTCATATCTGCTAGAACCTGGCGCAGGATAACCCCAATAGCACGATTAGAATTGAGCGCCTCTGAACCCCCGCGCAGGATCACCGCGTTGCCACTTTTAAGACACAAACCCGCTGCATCGGCAGTGACATTTGGTCGAGATTCGTAGATGATCCCAATCACCCCCAACGGAATCCGCTGCCGCCCAACTTTGATCCCATTCGGTCGCAGCCACATACCGGTGACCTCTCCAACCGGATCGGGCAATGCGGCAACTTCACGTAAGCCATCTGCCATCCCGACAATACGCTCACTCGTCAAAGTCAACCGATCAATCATCGCTGCGGCCATACCGTTTTGCTCTGCTAGATGGAGATCTTTCTGATTCTCAACCTGCAGGGATTGCTCTGCCGCATCTATCGCATCTGCCATTCTGCATAATAGTTGATTCTTCACTTCTGAAGACAAATTTGCCAGCAATCGTGAAGCCTGCTGAGCTGCAATCGCTAGAGATTTCATCTCATCACGGAGAACCATCAATCAATCTCCTCTTCTTCGGTGACAGTCAAAACCAGATTATCGCGACTGACCACTTCATCACGATATTTATAACCAAGGGTCTCTTTTATCTCTGCACACTGTTTTCCCATAATCTGCAAGGTTTCCGCGAGAGAGTAACTGATCACCCCACGGGCAAACTCCTCACCGTCCCGGTTACAGAGTCGCACCGCATCACCCCGCTCAAAACCACCTTCGACACCACAGATTCCTGAGGGCAAAAGACTTTTACCGGTCTTGACGATGGCCCGCTGCCCCCCCTCATCAACCAGCAATTTACCCCGAGGTTTTTTTGAAAAGGCGATCCAATGTTTCTTTGCCGTTAATTTTGATTGAGCCGGCAGAAAGTAGCTACCCACATCTTCCCCGGAAAAAATTCGTTTCAGGATATCAGGAGTACGACCATTGACAATCAGGGTTCCAACCCCGCTCAAAGCAGCCCGTTTTGCTGCCTTAAGTTTGGTACTCATCCCTCCAGTGCCAAGATCTCCGCTAGAATTACCACCCAGAGCTTCAATATCCGGCGTCACTCTTTCAATGATTGGAATCAATTGTGCGGTAGGGTCGTCCGTTGGATCCCGGTCATAGAAGCCATCGACATCAGAAAGAATAATCAGTAAATCAGCTTCTACCAGCGTGGTAACCAGTGCAGAAAGGTTATCATTATCACCAAACCGGATCTCTTCAACCACAACGGTATCATTTTCGTTAACGATTGGTGTCACCCCGTATTCAAGCAGGGTCATAACCGTATTGCGCGCATTCAGATAACGGCGTCGATTCGACAGATCATCTCTGGTTAAAAGGACCTGGGCAACATTATAATTCAATCCCTGAAATGTCTCTTTATAATCACGGATGATCCGGGTCTGACCAATCGCCGCTGCAGCCTGTTTCTGTGGAATCGTTTGCGGACGACCAACAATTCCCAACTGTCCCTTACCTGCGGCAACTGCACCGGATGAAACAATGATAACCTCCAGATCACGATCAAGTAAGCCGCAGACATCCTTCGCTATCGCTTCAATTTGTGACTTTTCCAAACCAGCAGTATTGGAGATGACCCCACTACCAATTTTTATCACCACCCGCTTTACGTGTGCCAACAACGCCTTACGCATAGCTCCTCATTTCATTAAATTTGATCCGGAGAAAAGCTTCAACCACTGTTGAATCAATCTTCACGCAAACGATCAAGTTCATTGCCAACAGCCGTCACCAAAGGTTTCAACCCCTCCCCTGTGACTGCTGAAACAGCAAAAACCTGATAACCTTTTGCTTGAAATTGTTCGGCCAGAGATACGTTCAGTTCGCGCACTTCAGGAACATCAATTTTGGTCAGAACAACAATTTGCGGCTTGCCGGTCAAACAATCATCGTAGCGTTTCAATTCATTGTTGATCATCTCGAAATTTTCCATCGGATCCCCCTCTTGCATCGAAGAGGTATCGACCAGATGAAGAAACAGATCGGTCCGTTCTACATGGCGTAAAAATCGGGTGCCGAGTCCCTGACCTTCACTGGCGCCAAGAATTAAACCCGGAATATCAGCCATCACCATCGTCTTGAAGCCACCATAAGGGACAACCCCAAGGTTAGGAACCAGGGTAGTAAACGGGTAGTCAGCAATTTTTGGTTTAGCTGCAGACAGCGAGGAAATAAGGGTTGATTTGCCGGCGTTTGGCAACCCAACCAAGCCGATATCAGCCAACAACTTGAGTTCCAGTCGTAAGGATTTCGTCTCTCCTGCGATCCCCGGTTGAGCATGACGCGGTGCCCGATTGGTACTGGTTGCAAAACGGGCGTTACCCCGGCCACCCTTCCCCCCGGGGAGAAACAATAAAGGCTCTCCCGGTTCAGTTAAATCGGCAAGAAGTTCATCAGTTTCATCGTCATAAACCAGAGTTCCCTGTGGCACACGCAACACCAGGGATTCCCCATTTTTCCCATGCTTGGTCTTTCCCAGACCGGGTGCGCCGTTTTTCGCTTTGCAGTGATGCAAATAACGGTAATCAAGGAGTGTTGAAAGAGCGCCGTCAACGAGAAAAGAGACACTTCCGCCATCGCCTCCGTCCCCTCCATCAGGCCCACCTCTCGGGACAAACTTCTCACGCAGAAAAGAGACACAACCACGACCGCCGTCTCCCGCTTTCACCTCTATCCTAACCTGATCAACAAACTTCATCTAACGTCCTATTACTTGTCTGAAACAGAAGAACCCGGTGACCGCAAAGCGATACCGGGTTCTTTTTAACTGGTGCATGACAGAACTGATTAAGCAGCGTAAACGCTGATAAACTTACGTCCCTGCTTCTTAGTTTCAAATTTGACCACACCATCAATCATTGCAAACAATGTATAATCCTTACCGCAACCAACATTGTTGCCCGGGTGAAAAGTTGTCCCATGTTGTCGAACCAGAATAGAACCGGAAGAGACTTCTTCACCACCATAACGTTTAATCCCGAGTCGTTGGCCGGCACTATCACGACCATTCCGGGTACTACCAGCAGCTTTCTTATGAGCCATGAGACCCTCCTTAAACTTCGATTGCCGCGACTTTAAGTCGGGTTATAGGTTGACGATGGCCGTATTTTTTACGGTTACCACCACGTCGCTTGGATTTAAAAACAAGAATCTTCTTGTCTTTTTCCTGAGCAACGATCTGTGCTTTAACTTTAGCACCTGGTACGAGAGGTGTTCCGAGTTTAACCTCTGCGCCACCGACCATGAGGACTTGATCTAGTTCAATGGTATCACCCACTGCCCCGTCAAGCATTTCGACCTTCAACAGGTCGCCTTCGGAAACTTTGTACTGTTTGCCTCCGGTCTTGATCACCGCATACATTGTTAATATTCTCCTATAAAATAGAGCAAAATATCGCAGACGCAGAAATTGCGCTGCAACGGGGCACTATATATGGTCAGCGGAGAAACTGTCAAGAAAAAAACCGGCAAAAAAAAGGCTCCCGTCAGCACGGTGAGCCTTTTCGAGTTAGCAGTACAGAGACTGAATCAAAGCAAAGTTGCAACAGCCTCTTTAGCCGCAGCCAAAATACTTTGCGGTAAGGAACCGATCAAAATAATTGCCAGGATGAAAAATGTTCCCATAACTTTTGCACTAAAGGGGAGAACAATAGCATCTTGTTCATTATCGGCTGCACAGTATGCGGCTCTCGCTATTTTAAGGTAGTAAAATGAAGCAACTGCAGCATTCATCACCGCAATCACGACCAAAGCATAGAACCCTTTATGGAGAGCTCCGGTAAAAATCATGAACTTACCGATAAAACCAATCGTTGGTGGGATACCCGCCATACCAAAGACCGATACCAACAATGTTAATGCCAGCAAAGGAGAACGTCGTGACAACCCTTTGAGATCATCAAAAGTAACATTCTGCCCCTTTGGTGCAATATTGTAGATGACATAGAATGCCCCAAGATTCATCAGCAGATAACCGATAACATAGAAGACCGCCGCGGCCATCCCCATCGCATCAGCGGTCAAAATACCAATCATGACATAACCGGCATGGGCAATACTGGAATAAGCAAGCAATCGCTTCAGGTCAGTCTGAACCAGGGCGCTGAAGTTACCAACAACCATTGACAGCACAGCTATGACTGCCAAGACCCAAGTGACCTGAGAGATATCGACACCCGCAACTGCTACAAACCGCAACAACAACAGCACCGCGCCGACCTTGGGTAAGGTTGCAACAAAGCTGGTCGTCTCATTCGCTGCGCCCTGATAAATATCAGGTGCCCAGAAATGCATTGGGAACATTGCCAACTTATAGAAAAATGCTGTCATAACAAAAACAATGGCAATCACTGCAAGAGGTTGTGTCGCCACCAATCCCGGTAATTTTTCTGTCAGTTCCGAAAGAAAAGTCGTATGTGCCAAGCCGAAGATGTAACTCATTCCATAGAGAGTTAACCCGGTTGATGCCGCACCAAAGAGAATATATTTGATTCCTGCTTCAACATGGATCCGCCCCTGCCCCCGTCTGAAGGGGATGACGACATATAAGGCATAAGAGGAGATTTCCAGGCTGAGCAAAATAGTCAATAATTCAACCGAGCTACTCAAAAAGACCAGGCCCAAAGCACTGATTGCCAGGAACATATTGTATTCGGTGTGTAATTTCTCCTGAATCCCGGTCAGATCGCGGCCAAGAAAGAACACCAGGAACAGACCAAAAACAATGACAACCTTGAATAACTGCGAGAGGGCATCAATCTGATAGACATCATAAAACATGAGTCCATGAGTGCCGAGACTGGCAAAGGTTATAACGAGGGTTATCGCAGCCAGCACCAGACTAACGGCCTGAACTGTCCCAGTACGAAATTTGCCCAAGGTCATAAAAAACAAAACCAGGACTGTTAACATCAGGGCAATTTCTGGCATAAAAATCGTGTTTAACATAAATTGATCCGATTCTTGAGTTAAAAGAGGTTCTTGATCCAAGCCCCTGCATTATTCAGCAGAGCATGACTCTCGCCATGTTGAACAGCTTCTGTAGGCACAACACTACCAACATCAATCTGGTGCAATAAATGTGTCACACTGCTATCCATCATATCTAGCAATGGAGTCGGATGGAGACCAATCCAGAAAACAAAGACAGTCAGAAATGCCAGTTGGATAAATTCGCGGGCATTACAATCAAACAATTTGTGTCCCTTGCCGTCACCATGATCGTCATCGCCGTGGTGAACGTGGCCATTCGAATCATCCCAGACCATTTTTTGCAGCAAGCGCAACATGTAGGCAGCGGCCAGAATAGCCCCGAGGATAGAAACAGCACCAACCAGCGGGTACTTATCAAAAGCACCGAAGAGAACCAGAAACTCACTGACAAAACTGTTGGTTCCCGGGAAAGCCAATGAAGAAAGGGAGAAGATCCCTAAAAATGTGACATAGATCGGCATAAACATTCCCAGCTTACTGTTATCAGCAATCTCACGACTATGAGTTCGCTCATAAATAATTCCGATCAGGATAAACAGAGCACCGGTGGTCACTCCATGATTGAGCATCTGCAACATTGCACCTTTGATCCCGGCATCGTTGAGAAGAAATATTCCCAAGGTAACAAAACCCATGTGGCCGACGGAAGAATAGGCGATCAGTTTTTTAATATCAGTTTGCCCAAGGGCCAGATAACCACCAACAATAATACTGACCAGAGACATCACCAGAAGTAGCGGAACAAAGTATAACGTAGCAGCCGGCGCCATCGGCAGACAGAAGCGCAGGAATCCGTAGCCACCCATTTTCAACAGAATACTGGCAAGGATAACCGATCCGGCAACCGGAGCCTCAACGTGTGCTGCCGGCAACCAGGTATGGAATGGAAACATCGGCATCTTAATGGCAAAACCAAGAGCACAAGCCAGGAAGATCCAAACCTGGAATGAGAAGCTGAAGTTATGAGCCATCAATTCCGGGATAAAGAAAGTTCCGGTTTTGATATACATCGCAACAATAGCAACCAGTAGAAAAATGCTGCCGCAGAAAGTGTAGAGAAAAAACTTAATTGAGGCATAGTCTTTTCGCGCACCACCCCAGATGGCGATGATCAGATACATGGGAACCAGCATACCTTCCCAGAAAATCCAGAACAGCACCGTATTCAAACTGACAAAAACTCCGAGCATGGCCGTTTCCATCAACAATGTAACAATGACAAACTCTTTCCAGCGAGTCTTGATGTAAGTCCATGAACAGAGGACACAAAGAGGCATGACCAAGGTTGTAAGAAGCACCAGCAGGACACTGATCCCATCTACGCCAACGACAAAATCAAGATCCAAAGCGGGAAACCAGTGGCGTAATTCAACAAACTGATACTTTGCGGTGGTTTGATCGAAGCGGGTCCACAACGGCAATGAGATCAGTGCTGTAGCTACTGTAACCGCCAGCCCCCAGAATTTAAGCACCGTATCACCACGCAAAAACATGGCCACAATTGCTCCGATCACCGGGACTATCAGCAACATCGATAAGATCGGGAAACTTAATGTATTCAGGATTAGATAGTTTTCCATGACTTCCTACTGTCTAAGAGTAATTGCCCATCCATAAGTAGCGGACAGGGTCAGACCAGAACCACAACGATAAGCACTAAGAACAACAGAGCCACTGCAGCACCGATATAATGTTGCAACTTCCCGGTCTGAAACTGTCGTACTTGTTCTCCACTTTTAACCACCCCACGGGCACTTCCATCAATTGCCCAATCGATCCCCTCCCAGTCAAACCATGAAAGAGCCTTTGCTGTCGCCATGGTAAAGCGGAGACCAACAGTGCGGTAGACGTTACTGACCCATTCATTGGTTGCATTTACTGGATGACGTGCCAACCACATGAACCAATCTGCACCACGCCGATAGAACCAATCCAGATCGAGATTGGAAACATCGTGCGGCTTGAGGTATTTCGACATCAGATAAAATGCAAAACCGGTGAAACCAAGCAGATAAAAGGTTTCTGCCAGGTGATGGGCTGTATACGGGTGCCAATGCACAGCATAGGGGAGCATGTTATACAGGTAGTCAGGGAAAATTCCGAGGAAGATACACATGAATGCCGCTATAGACATACCGACCTTCATATTCCAATAGACTTCCTTAGGCTTCAAGCCACAATCATTGGGGCCGAACCAGATGTAGTAGGGGAGCTTGATTCCAACCGACAGGAAAGTACCAACGGCTGCCAATGACAACATCAGCATAATAATGATCTGCTGTTCCTCAGCGGCTGCTGCAATGATCATTGATTTACTGATAAAACCACTGGTGAGCGGGAATCCAGAGATTGCAATACCTCCAATGACCGTAAACACCATCGAAACCGGCATATATTTATATAACCCGCCCAACTCACTCAGTTTGGAACGTCCCGTCATCTCCAGAACGCTGCCAACACCCATAAAGAGGAGAGCCTTGTAGAGAATGTGTGCATAGGCGTGTGCAGCCGCACCATTGACCGCCATTTCGGTCCCGATACCAATACCGCAGACCATGTAACCAACCTGGCTGACTATGTGGTACGCAAGTATTCGCCGGGCATCGTTCTCGATAACCGCGTAGAAGACTCCGTAAAGTGTCATTATCGCACCCAGAATCATCAACGCTTCAAATCCGGCAAAACCACGAGCCAGAACATATACAGCTGTTTTTGTCGTAAAGGCACACATAAATACTGCACCGATAACCGTTGCTTCAGGATATGCGTCCGGCAGCCAGGCATGGATCGGTGGAACGGCAGCATTCAGCATGAAGCCAACCATAATGATATATTGTGCCAAGGTTGCAGTATCGGGAGAAATAGCGACAAAACTTAAATCGTGCCCATTCTGGTAGTGGAGAAAAATCCCCCCAAGGAGAACCAGACCACCAAAAGTGTGAACCAGAAGGTAGCGATATCCGGCTTCGATGGAGCGTCTCCGCTTTCGGTACCAGACCAGAAAAACTGAAGCAAACGCCATCAATTCCCAGAAAATAAAGATCGTCAGATAATCTCCGGCCAACGTCGTCCCAAGAGACCCGGCAACATACAACCATGCAGCTGCATGCTGGCCACTCTCTTTAACATGAAGGCCAAAGATACTTCCGATCAGAGCCATCAAAGTAAAGACATGGAGGAAAACTGTGGTCAGTTGATCAACCCGTCCGAACTCCAGCTCAAATCCCAGCCACTCTACCCGGCCAAATGACTCGGGCAAATAATGAATTTGAATAAAAGCAACCAGCGGGATCAGTACCAGCCAGATCTTCTGAATTTTGAGTTTATTAGCTAGGGGCAAGAGCAGCGCACCGATGATAAACATGGTGGCTGGATGCATAAAAATACTACTTGTCATAATAATCCTTGTCCCTCTCCAGCCATACGTGTGACAGCCCTTTACAGAACACAATCATTGCCAGGCAACCGACGAAACCGAAAACAGCCCAGAACCCGACGAGATGGTCTCCCCAGAATTCAGCGTGATGACGATCAACGAAAAGATCATAGGCAACCGAAAAAGCAAGAATAGAGACCAGAAACCACTTCAGAAAGACTGGTCTTTCCCGTAAATAAGTTAAAAAATTTACAATCATGACTTCACCATAAGGTTAATGAGGTCCAGAAACAGGTTCGGATAAACACCGATCAATACCGACAACGTCCCAGTGATCACCAGCGGAATAACCATAAACATGATGAGTGGCTTACCCTCAAGGCTGCTGGTCAAACCTTCATCTGCAGGCAATGGCTTGCCAAAGAAAGCTTTAAGGACAACCGGAACAAAATAACAGGCGTTGAGAAGACTACTCAGCAGCAGGACACAAAGTAAAATCCAGTTATGCAGGTCAAGTGTCCCCAAGGCCAGGTACCACTTCGTGACAAAACCACCAACCGGCGGAACACCAATCATCCCCAGTGAAGCAAGACCGAATGCCGTCATCGTCCAGGGCATTCTTTTAGCCAGTCCACCCATCTCAGAAATATCTTTCTTACCGCTGGCAACAAAAATACAACCCGCAGCAAAGAACAGGGTGATCTTCGCCAGAGCGTGGTTAGCAATATGAATCAGACCACCAGTAATCGAGTTGGTGGTCAACATCGCAACACCAAGAACGATATAGGACAATTGGCTGACCGTTGAATAAGCCAACCGCGCTTTCAGGTTGGTCTTGGTCAAAGCAATCACTGAAGCCGTCAGGATAGTAAATGAGACAAAGTAAGCGGTCATCAGGCCGAGACCAGTTTCGTTTAAGATATCCGTCCCAAAGACTGACAACATGACGCGGCAGAGGGAGAAAACCCCGACCTTAACAACGACAACAGCGTGAAGCAATGCACTGACCGGAGTTGGTGCAACCATCGCATCAGGTAACCAGTTGTGGAGGGGCATGATCCCCGCTTTGGCAAAACCAAAAAGACAGAGGAGATAGGTGATACCCACAACAAAGCGGTCAGCATCAGCCGGGAAAATCCCCTGGGCAATATTGACGGTATTAAAATCAAGGGTTCCACAGAGAACATAGATGATAATCATTGCCGGCAGCAGGAACGCCTTCGACGTAAACATCAGGTAAATGATATATTTTTTGGCTCCAGCATACCCTTCCTCGTCCTGATGGTGCATGACCAGAGGATAGGTAAAAATGGAAACAATTTCGTAGAACAGGTAGAGAGTAAACAGGTTACCGGCAAAAGCGGCACCCATCGCAGCGCCAACTGAAACGGCATAACAGACATAAAAACGGGTCTGTGCATGCTCATCGAGGCCACGCATGTAGCCGATACAGTAGAGGCTAGCCAAAATCCAGAGGAATGATGCCACCAGGGCAAAAATAACGCCAAGAGGATCAAGGTTCAGCTTGACCGCAACTCCAGGGTAGAGTTGAAACAGAGTGTATTGCAGCTGATCACCACCAAGGATTGTCGGGAGAAAACTGATAACCGAAGCAAAGGTCAGGATGGCACCAACAACCGATATCCCATCCCGCAGGTTCTCTTTCTTACCCGTAATGAAAACCAGCAGAGCCGTAATCATCGGGATCAGCATTGTTATAATAATTTTACTCGTGATAATCGTGTTCATTGCATGTACTTTCTCAAGTGGTGTGTCGTGCTAGCAGAACCGCGTGACTGCCGTTACCAACTATAAAAACGTCAGAGGAACAAAATCACATTTTCATGTCCTGAAGATCCTCAGGATCCTCACTTTGATATTTACGGTACACTGCGATGATAATACTGACCGCTATCGCCGCCTCCGCTGCAGCAATGCCCATGATAAACAAAGCATAAATCTGACCAACAGCCTGATCTGGAGCAACAAATTTATTAAAAGCCATGAAGTTCAAGGAAGCACCATTGAGGATAAACTCGCTCGAAATCAGCATGCCGATCAAAGAACGGTGCTGCACCATGCCGTACAAACCAATCACCAGCAAAACAGCTGCGATAATCAGATAGGTATTCAGATTGGCACTGATCATCATGATGTCTTTTCCTCCCGACCGTCACGTGCCAGGATAATGGCACCAATAATTGCTGTCAGCAATATGACTGAAATCAATTCAAACGCCAGACAATATTGATACAACAAATTTTCACCGACAAGGCGGATCGACATATCACCAACCCGTTCAGTCGCTGCCGTAAACTCGGTGCGCAGAATCATCGCGACAAACAGTCCGACAAAACCAATAGAACAAGTAAACAATGCCAGTGGCAGATTTTTTCTCGGCTGCTTTTTAGCTTCGAGCTGATCCGGGGTATTGCCTATCATGACTCCAAGAACAATGATAATACAGACAGCACCAACGTAAATCAGTATTTGCATCATCGCCAGAAAAGGGCTGCCAAGGTGGAAATAAAGGCCGGCAACACCGAATAGCGAAACCGCCAGTCCCAGAACGGCATGCATCAGCATCCTGGAGCGGACTGCCATAAATCCACCCATAAACGTCAGGCACACAAATCCGAAAAAGAGAGCTTCGGCGATGTACTCAAAAACAATCATTCCCGTTCCTCCACTCTCTTCAAGAGGTCGTAGTGAAAATCTTCACGTGCAAACCCGGCCAAATCATAATCATTACAATAATCGAGAGCCTTGGTCGGACAGACTTCAACACAGGCACCACATAGGCTGCATTTAGTAAAATTAAGGGTAAATATTGTCAACACTTTCCCCTTGACCCCTTCTTGCTTTTCTCCTTCAACAACAATACAGTCGGAGGGGCATTCACGCATGCAGCTACCGCAACTTATACACTTATGTGTGCCGGTATCGGCAAACTTGACCAGATCAATATGACCACGATAGTTAGGAGTCACCTCCAGTTTCTCGCGTGGATACTGACAAGTAACAATTGGAGAAAAGAGTGCCTTGATAGTGACCTTCAGACCAAGGATAAGGCTCCATGCTCCCGTAAATAACGTTGAGAAGTAGGATTTCATAGTAGCTTCACCATCACGACAGTAATAAGAAGATTAACCAGTGAAAACGGAATCAGATACTTCCAGCAGAAATTCATCAACTGATCAAAACGGGTTCGTGGATAGGTCCAACGGATCCAGATCAGGAAGAACATCAACAGGTAGACCTTTAACAAAAACCAGATGATCCCGGTGTACTCAAAATAGGGCAACGGAATCCCTGAATCTCCACCGAGAAAGAAGACTGTTGCAACGCTGCAGACAATGAACATGTTGGCATATTCGCCCAACACAAACAGACTGAAACTCATGCCGCTATATTCGGTATGAAAACCAGCAGTCAACTCACTCTCCGCTTCAGGCAAATCAAACGGTGCCCGGTTCGTCTCGGCAACCATAGCAACGATGTAGATCAAAAAAGCCAAAGGCTGGAGGATGACAAACCAAACCGGACTCTGAGCTGCTGCAATCTCTTTCAAGCTGAAGGTGTTGGTCATAAAAATAATCGCCAACAATGAGATCAGCATCGGAATTTCGTAGGCAACATTCTGAGCAACCGAGCGGATAGCACCAAACAGAGAGTACTTATTGTTGGAACTCCAACCGCCAATCAAAATTGCCAGAACATTTATTGAGGCAAAAGCGAGAATCAACAGCAAACCGACATCAAGGTCGAAACCTTGAATTTTGTCACTGAATGGAATCACCAGCAGCGGGACAAAGACCGGAGCAAATGCCAGTATCGGTGCCAGCATAAACAGTGGCTTATCGGCATTTTTTGGAATGACCAGCTGCTTACCCATCAGTTTCAAACCATCAATAACCAGCTGATAGATACCGTGTGGACCAACTTCCATCGGACCGGGCCGATACATAATGTGACCCGCCAACTTCCGCTCGGCGTAACCCATTACCAGCGCATTGCCAAATACAATCACGGCTCCACATACGGCGGCAATAACCATCCGAATCAGATCCGGAAGTAAACTGTAAAAGATATCCATATACCCTACCTGTCAATCTCGGGGATAACCAGATCAAGAGCCCCCATGGCCGATACAACATCTGAAAGAAGCATCCCCTGACACATCTCCGGAACAACACTCAGGTTGGAATATGACGGTGTTCTCACTTTGAGACGATACGGGACATCTGATCCATCAGAAACAAGATAGTACGAAAGCTCACCACGTGGCGCCTCAACCGAGCTGTTATAATCTCCAGCTGGAATTTTCAACTTCTTTGGAACTTTGGGAGTCATGATCGGTCCCTCTGGCAAACTCGCCAAAGCCTGCTCAATGATCCGCAGACTCTGTTCCAGTTCGTGAAAACGAACCATGAAGGATGCCATACAGTCACCCTTGGTTCCGGTTGGAATCTCAAAATCAAATTTTG
>CAZGKZ010000012.1:2001-15018 GCA_964526315.1 uncultured Geobacteraceae bacterium | reverse complement strand
AATTACTGTGCCGGTCTCTATGGTATCGGGATTGCCGCAGTTGGAATGCTGGCTACTGTTGGCGTGACCATGACGGTTGATGCTTATGGTCCCATTGCTGATAACGCTGGTGGTATCTCTGAAATGGCCGGTCTTGGTCCTGACGTTCGGAAGATCACCGATGGCCTGGATGCAATCGGTAATACGACTGCAGCAATCGGCAAAGGATTTGCGATTGGTTCAGCTGCATTAACTGCATTGGCACTCTTTTCAGCTTATGCAACGACGGTTCAACTTGAGGTGATTAACCTGATCAATCCGATGGTTGTTATTGGTTTGTTGCTCGGTGGTGCCCTGCCGTTTTTCATGGGGGCTCTGACCATGACCAGTGTGGGTAAAGCTGCTGGAGCAATGGTTGAAGAAATCCGTCGCCAATTTCGTGAGACTCCTGGTCTTCTGGAAGGGAAAGAGGGGGTCAAGCCTGATTCTCAGCGTTGTGTTGATATCTCTGCCAAGGCTGCTCTTAGAGAAATGATTTTACCTGGTGTGATCGCTGTTTCTGCACCCGTATTGATCGGCTTTCTGCTCGGCAAAGAAGCTTTAGGTGGTATGCTTGCAGGAGCGACCGTGACCGGTGTTTTACTGGCACTGATGATGTCCAATGGTGGTGGTGCCTGGGATAATGCAAAGAAATATATTGAGAGTGGCCAACTGGAAGGTGAAGGCAAAGGGAGCGATGCTCATGCTGCTGCCGTTATTGGCGATACCGTAGGTGACCCCTTCAAAGATACTTCTGGTCCATCGATGAACATTCTTATCAAGCTGATGAGCGTTGTAGCATTGGTTATTGCTCCACTGCTGGTTTGATAAAGATAATACACGTTTGAACTCCAGGGATATGCCGCAGGTGTGTGTCTCTGGATTTCACTGATTAACCTGATAGCCGGGGCTTAAAGCTCCGGCTATCGTTATTTTTACAGGAAAGATTTATGGGATTCAAATGTGGCATTGTCGGCCTGCCGAACGTGGGGAAATCGACAATATTTAATGCAATTACCTCGGCAGGTGCTGAATCGGCTAACTACCCTTTTTGTACGATTGAACCCAATGTTGGAGTTGTTTCCGTCCCTGATCAGCGCTTAGCCGTATTGGCAGACATTGTTAATCCGCAGGAGATTGTTCCAACAATCATGGAATTTGTTGATATCGCGGGTTTGGTTCGTGGTGCCAGTCAAGGCGAGGGATTGGGGAACCAGTTTCTCGGTCATATCCGTCAAGTGGATGCCATTGCCCATATTGTCCGTTGTTTTGAGGATGAAAATGTCGTCCATGTCGATGGAAAGATCGACCCTCTCCGTGATATCGAAGTGATTCAGACCGAATTGAACCTTGCCGATCTTGATAGTATTGATAAGCGGATTCTTCGGGGAAAGAAACAGGCCAAAAGTGGGGATAAAAAGTTGCTGGCAGAGCTGCGGGTTCTAGAAAAATTAGCAACTGCTTTGAATGATGGTTTGCCAGCCCGGTCCGTTGTCCTTGATGCGGAAGAGTGTCGCCTGATTTCCGAGGTTCATCTGATCACCAGGAAACCGGTTCTCTACGTTGCCAACGTGGCGGAGGATGATCTTGAAGGGACACATCCCTTTGTTCAGATAGTGCGTGATCACGCATTGTCTGAAGGGGCTGAGATGGTCACAATCTGCGGTAAGATTGAGGCCGAAATCGCCGAACTTGACTATGAAGAGAAGCAGGAATTTTTGCAGGAACTGGGATTGGAAGAAGCCGGACTTGAACGGACTATTCATGCCGGTTATCGCCTGCTCGGTTTAATCACCTATTTTACCGCTGGACCAAAAGAGGTGCGTGCCTGGACGATTTCTGACGGAATGTTGGCCCCCCAGGCTGCCGGGGTGATCCATACCGATTTTGAAAAAGGTTTTATCCGTGCCGAAGTGACCGCTTACGCTGACTACGTTAAATCAGGTGGGGAAGCAGGAGCTAAGGAAAAAGGGCTACTCCGGCTTGAAGGAAAAGGGTACCGGGTCATTGACGGTGATGTGATGCACTTCCGTTTTAATGTTTGATCTCCTCGTGTCGGGGTATTTTGCGCCAGCGATACCATTTGTAGAGCTCGGTGAGGATAAAAACCGGCAGCGCCATGACGATAATTAATCCCCACTCTTTCCACCCCAATGGAACTGTATGGAGTGCCCGTTGTAAAAATGGGACATAAACAGCACAAATCTGCAGACCGATGGTCAAAACCCAGGCACCAAGAACCCATAAGTTTGAAAAGATTCCAATAACAGACATCGGTGCACGGAGGGAACGAAAGTTAAATACGTTCATTTTTTCCAGGACAATGATGCCGGTAAAAGCGACTGTTTGTGCGATTCCCAGTGTTTGCGCGGTCTGATAATGGTGAAACAGCCACAGCGTCACGATTCCAATATACCCGCCGAGAATCAGAATCATCAACATCCCACCACGATTTAAAACCGGCTCTTGTACCCCCCGTGGGGGACGTTGCATAATCCCTTTCTCCACCGGTTCCAATCCCAGAGCGACGGCAGTCATTCCGTCAGTCACCAGGTTCATCCACAAGATCTGTACCGGAAGTAAGATCAACGGGCCACCAAGGAGAACATTGACAAAGATGGCGATCACTTCTCCCATATTTGATGAAAGGAGGTAGCGGACAAACTTTTGAATGTTGTCATACTGGCGGCGACCTTCTTCAACTGCACCGATGATAGAAGCAAAGTTGTCATCGGTGAGGACCATATCTGCTGCCCCTTTTGCCACATCGGTACCACGTAATCCCATCGCAATACCGATATCAGCTTTTTTCAATGCCGGTGCATCATTCACTCCATCACCGGTCATCCCGACAATTTCCCCCTGCTGCTGTAATAAAGAGACAATCCGTAACTTGTGTTCCGGGGTGGTTCTGGCAAAGACAACATCATTTATCAGCAGGGTGTTGAGGGCAGTATCATCCAGTTGGTCCAGTTCTGATCCCGTGACTGCTTTTTCTGCTGCCAGACCGATCCGTTGGGCAATCGCCAGTGCCGTTGCTGCAGCATCACCGGTGATCATAATGATCCGAATCCCGGCCTCACGGGCGGTGCGTACCGCTTGTTCCACTTCCGGTCTGGGTGGATCAATAATGCCAACCACTCCAAGCAGAGTCAGTTCCGTTTCTACCACATCTTCATTCATAGTGATGGTGTCGGGCAAAGTTCGTTGCGCCAGAGCCAGGGTGCGTAGCCCATTGCTGGCCATTTCCATATAAGCATTGGTAAAGTTATCTCGATCTGTTTCAAGTAGAGGCCGTTCATTGCTGCCGTCAAGAATATGGGTACAGCGCTCCAATATAACTTCAGGAGCCCCCTTGACGAATGCCAGCTGGTTTCCGGCAGGGAGAGGGGTGATGATTGTCATCCGCTTGCGGGTTGAATTGAAGGAGAATTCGGTCAGGTTTTTTTCTGCAGTTGCCGGCGATAGCCACCCTTTGTAAGCAGCGACAACCAATGCCGCTTCGGTGGGCTCTCCTGCTTGATACCACCCTTTCTCATCTTTTTTAATTTGGGAATGGTTACAGACCAGGCCCGCTTTGAGCAGTGCCAGCAGGTCAGGACGCTGCTGGTAGTCGATCTTCTGCTGATTGATCTCAAAATGGCCAGCCGGGTCATAGCCTGTTCCGGTGACTTCGATTTCACCCGTCGTCAGCCAGATCCGGCGTAGAGTCATCTCATTTTGAGTCAGGGTTCCAGTTTTATCGGTACATATGACAGTTGCAGCTCCAAGTGCCTCAGCTGCCTGCAAACGTCGCAACAGCGCCCGGCGGCGGACCATGGCGCGGACCCCCAATGCCAGAGTAATGGTGACGACAGCCGGCAACCCTTCAGGGACGACAGCCACCGCGAGAGAGACACCGGTGAGGAACATTTCCAGCAGGGGTTTGCCCAGCAGCCATCCTGCCAAGGCGACGATTACCGAGATAGCGACGGAAATAATTCCTAATTGTTTACCCAATACTGCAAGTTTGCGTTGAAGCGGTGTCGCTTCACTGGTGATATCGCGGGTGAGTTTGGCGATTTGACCAAAAGCGGTGTCCATACTGGTGGCAACCACAACGCCGCGAGCCCGGCCATTGGTAATGTTGGTTCCCATCCAGACCATTGAACTTTGTCCAGCGAGAGGTGCATCTATCGCTACGGCAGGGATATCTTTATGGACTGAGCCCGATTCTCCCGTCAAGGCCGATTCATCGGCTTTGATATTAGTTGCTTCAAGAAGTCGAAGATCGGCAGGAACGCGATCTCCGATTTGGAGAATGACAATATCCCCCGGAACCAGAAATTGTGCCTCAATTTTCTGCTCCCGCCCGTCACGAACCACGGTGCAATATGGAGCAAGCATCTGGGCTAGAGCTTCCAGTGCCTTTTCCGCTTTCCACTCCTGGACAAAACCGAGGATGCCATTGAGGATAATGATGGCGAAGATTGTGACCGCATCGCCAACTTCACCAATAGCCAGAGAGATAAGAGCCGCAATCAGCAGAATGGCAATCAGGACATCAACAAATTGGCGCAGCAGGATATTGTACCAATGTTCCTGCTTGGTTGTTTGCAGGGTATTCGGTCCGTATTTCAGCAGACGTTGTTCCACCTCTGGTTCCTGCAAACCTTGCTGTGGATCAGTTTTCAGCGCAGCAATGACTGCTGTTGCCGGTTGACTATGCCAGTTGTCGGATGTTGCTGGCATCATTTGCCCCTTTCTGCTGGATGATCTACTGGAACTACCAATACCGGGCGACATGCCAGAGCAATCACGGCACGGGTTGTGCTCCCGACATGGATACGCTCTACTTTGCTGCGTTGCCGTCGACCCAGCAGGATCAGTTCTACATGATCGTGTCGGGCAGTTTTGACGATGATCTCCTCTATTATTCCCGTTTCTACCTTTATCGTTTCGATGGTGAGGTCGGAAAACGGCTGGTCAATAAGGTCGTGCAGGTGGCGCAAGATTTTTCCTCGCGTTGTTTTGTCAAGTCTACTATGGCTCACATAGAGAACCTGTATTGTTAGTTTGCAGCGTCGTGCGTGTTGAGCCGCATATGTAACCAGCTGATCACTCCCTTTTTCAAGATCGATGCAAAGAAGTAATGACTTGTTATCCATCTCTGATTTTTTTATCATGATTAATCCAATTCAGTTGGTTGTTGTTCCATGTCACGAAGCTGATCTCCCCATTTTCGAACCAGCAGCGTAAATGCAAGCGGAACGGTGATCGCTGTAAATGAGGCTGCCGCAACCAGAGCTGTAAACAGATGTAAATCGATCAATTGTGCGTCTAACAACAGCTTGGCAACAATGATTTCAGTTGTCATCCGTGCATCCAGACCAACGCCGATTGTCCATGCTTCACGAGTGGTTAATTTCTTCATTGGCACCATCATAAAAACCCCGGCAAGTTTACCTATCGTTCCGGCCAGGTAGAGTAAAATCGCCAGAGTAGGAGCATCAAGTATGCCGTTGATGTCGACACTCAACCCGACCCAGAAGAAAAACACCGGGGCAAAAAAACCATAACTGATCGCACGAATTGTCTGCGTTGTTTGTTCACCGACAACCGCCATTTTGGCGAAAGCAGGTTGCAATAAGACCCCCGCAATAATTGCTCCAACGACCATGCCGATGTTTGCATACTCTGAAAAACCGCCAAATCCGAACAGGACGAGGACTGCTAACAATAAGAGATTGCTCTGCCGACGTGGTAGCCAATCTGCTATGAATGGTATGATCCAGCGGTATGAGAGCCAGGCGAGGAGTAGAAATATTAGAATACTTAAGATGATATGGAGAATTTCATTCTCCGCACCGATCATAACCCCGGTTGCTTTGTTGCCGATCCACACGGAGACTAATGCGACGAGAAACACCTCAATGACATCATCAAGGACTCCAGCACCGACGATAAATTGGCCAACCCGGGTGCGAATCAGCTGGAATTCATCCAGAATAGGAACAATCACAGCTTCGGCGGTCGGCATCCGGGTGAGACCAATAATAAAAGCAAGGACCCAGCCATAACCCATTCCGAGCATGACCGCTATTCCCAGAATAAAGGGGACTGCCGTATTGAGAATTGTCAACCAGATGATGTCGTGGCTGAGGGATTTCATCATCTGTAGATCAATTTGTAAACCGATGAACAGTAACAGAAATAGCACCCCAAGCTGGGCTAGAAAGGTGAAGGCATCATGCAGTGGTGGTTGTGTCAGGTAGGTTCCAAGCGGTGTGTAGTGTGCGGCCATAGCTACAAATAGAGCTCCGAGAATACTGGGGATGCGGACCTTTTCCAGTAATCCTCCGAGGGCAAAGGTTAGACCAAAAAGAATTGCCAACAGCAATAATAATTCACCTGTTTCAGCACCACTCATAATTTCCTCACGATCAGAGCAGGTCAACCATCTTTTCTGAGGTTATGGGTTCTTTTATCTCTACATTTAATTATATAACTAAATGAACAGAATGAAAGTTGAACGGTCCTGAAAAATTGATTTAACTTTCTCGAAAATACTTGAACCGATTGATCGACTGTGATAAAAGCTATTGTTTCGTCTGAAGCCGTTGGGGTTTCAGGCACACCCTTGTTCCGGGGTAGTGTCCGGGGCTGTTAATCCTAGAGGAGATACACTGATGAGAAATTATGAATCACTCTACATTATCCATCCAGATGTCGTCGGCGATGAGTTGACTGCAATGGTGGAGAAATTCCAGAAAGTTCTCACTGATCAAGCGGTTGAGATCTACAAGCTGGACAACTGGGGTACCCGTAAATTGGCGTATCCAATCCAAAAAGTTGAGCGTGGCTGTTACGTCCAGACTCTCTTTACTGCGGCACCGGAAGTCATTGCTGAATTTGAGCGTCGTCTGCGTCTGGACGAAAAAATTCTGCGTTTTCTGACAGTTCGTTATGAAAATGAATTTCCCGCTATTGTTGAGGTAGAACCTGTAGCAGAGGAAGCTGAAGAAGCAGCAACAGAAGAGACGGTTGTTGCAGAGGAAGCTCCCAGCAAGGATGCTACGCCAACAACGGAAGAAAAATAATTTATAAAAATATTTGAGTTGCCGTCTGAAAATTGAGACAGGCACCAATCAGGAGAATATTCATGGCTTACGAAAGATCATCCGGTCCATCTTCAGCACCACCCCGGCGTCGTTTCAGCCGGCGTAAAGTTTGCCGTTACTGTGCCGATAAAAAACAAAAAATTGATTATAAAGATACCAACAATCTCAGATACTACCTATCTGAGCGGGGCAAAATTGTTCCCCGGCGTATTTCTGGAACCTGTGCCGCACATCAGCGACAAATTGCTGAAGCGATAAAAAATGCCCGGCAGATTGCACTGCTTCCTTATACTGCGTCACACTCTCTTTAACTCGCAGTGACATTGTTATAGGGATGAAAGCTCAGCCGGCACTTTTGACCGCAGCTGGAATCGGGGTGACTTTACTTTGTTTACTCGGAGTTAGTTGGCTTGGTTCTGCAGGTGCATTTCTTAACTTCCTGACCCCTATCGCTGCTGCGTACTTGAGTATGCGTTTCGGGCTGAGGTCTGGGGTTGTTGTCGTTGTTGTGACCGGTGCTTTGTTGCTGCAGTTGGCGACACCGTATACGCTGTTTGCTTATTTAGGTATCTTCGGGGTTGGTTCTTTATTGTTGCCACTGTTTCTAAGGCAACAGCTTCCCTGGGATCGAGCCGTGTTTTATGCAACTATCGGTTCGGCTTTTGTTGCTGCAGCGATGATGTTGTTTGCTGTTGTAACTAATGGGATCAGCATCCAGACATTGATTGGTCAGATGGTTCAGTCTGAAGTTGATCAGGCAATGCAGATTTATCGGGATAGTGGTTTTAGTGAATCACAATTGCAGAATATGCAACAGATTGTCGATAGTCTTGCAGAGTTTATTGGTGAAAGTTTTTACGGTCTTTACCTCGCATCACTCTTGGTGGTTCAGACTTTTAGTTTATTGTTGCTGCAACGATTCAAGGGGAAATGGTATCAGATTTCAGGATCCCCTTTTGCCGTATGGCGGCTACCTTCGGGACTCATCTGGGTATTGATTGCTGCCGGGTTCAGTTTGCTGGCTCCAGTCGATGCGATTTCGTTAGTTGGACGGAATTTGTTGGTGGTTTTGCTCCCCCTCTATTTTTTTCAGGGGATGGCCATTGTCAACAATTTTTTACAGAAAAAAACCTATCCACCGTTGGTAAAAGGATTGATCTACCTGCTGTTGTTGATTTTTAACCCGTTACCAATAATTATTACCTGTGTCGGTGTTTTTGATCTGTGGATTGATTTTCGCCGCCCCAGACAAAAGAAAATATAACCTCGATCCAATATGGAGGAGAGACATGAATACCAGTATTATTTTAAAAGAAAATATCGATGGTCTTGGGATCATTGGCGATGTGGTGTCAGTTAAAGCTGGATATGCCAGAAACTATCTGGTTCCAAAAAAACTGGCAAGTATTGCTAACGAGCGTAATGTCAAAGAGCTTGATCATCAGAAACGGCAATTGGCACGTAAACTGGAAAAAGTGACCCAGGATGCTGAAGGCGTCAAGGCTCGGATTGAGAAAGTCCGCTGTGCTTTCACCCAGCGTGCTGGCGAAGAAGGTAAGCTGTTTGGCTCCGTGACATCAATGGATATCGAAGCAAAGCTGCAAGAGGCTGGAGTTGATATTGACCGGAAAAAAATTCAACTTGGCGAAGCGATTAAATCTCTCGGTGAGCACATTGTTCCGGTAAAATTGGATGCTGGTGTTGTCGCTGAACTGAAGGTTGTGGTTACGGCTGAAGAAGAAGCATAATCCCAATTTCAGTATTGATAATCGTAACTCTTTAAGGGGCCATGGATCGAGAGATCTGTCGCCCCTTTTTTTATTTAGTGGTGGAGACAGTTCGTGACCTTTTAAAGGACTTGTATTAATAACTAATAATTATTTCCTTGAAATTAACTCCCTTATTTGCAATATTGTTGGTTGTGATTAATGTTTTGTTGCCGGAAGAGTTAAATCTGATTTTTTGGAGTTGCAGTTGTGGCTATTGATTTTGATTTAGATTTGAATAATCTGGTCATGAGTGATGTCTCGTCCGATATCCATGCCGCTAAAATTTTAATAGTTGATGATGATACGTTAAATATTGCCCTGCTCAATGAAATATTGAATGAGGAGGGCTATCAGAATATTTTCTCTACGACCGATCCTTTTCAAGTTCTCCCTTTATACAAAAAACATCGATTTGACCTGATCGTACTGGACATTCAACTTCCGGGAATCTCCGGAATAAAAATTCTGCAGCAACTACAAAGAATGGTTAAGAGTGAATATCTGCCGGTTCTTGTATTGACAGGTCATACCGAAGCAAAAATCAGAAAACAGGTTCTGGCACTGGGGGCCAAGGACTTTATCTCCAAGCCCTTTGAAAATTGGGAAATTATGCTGCGGATTAAAAATACACTGCATGCAAATCTTTATCATAAACAACAGGTTTTCCGAAAAGATCTGTTGGAGAGTGAAATTCATAAAAGAACCAAAGAAATTCTGGAAACTCAATTTGAGATTGTACAACGACTCGCTGTCGCTGGTGAGTTAAGAGATAACGAAACCGGGGCCCATGTTAAACGGATGAGTCATATTTGCAGTTTGCTTGCAATGAAGCGGGGACTGGGGAGTGAATTCTCAGAATTGATGCTCTATGCGAGCACTATGCATGATGTCGGGAAAATTGGCATTCCTGATAGTATTCTATTGAAGTCAAAAAAACTCAGCGCTGAAGAGTGGCAGGTGATGCAACAGCACCCGAAGATCGGTGCTAGAATAATCGGTGATCATGGATCGAAATTAATTTCCCTGGCACGTGAGATTGCTCTCTATCACCATGAGAAGTGGGATGGAAGCGGCTATCCTCATGGTTTCTCCGGGAATGAAATTCCTGTTTCTGCACGGATTGCTGCAATCAGTGATGTTTTTGATGCTTTGAGCTCAAATCGTCCCTATAAGCAGGCGTGGCCGACAGAGAAAGTTGTTGAGACAATCAAGGCAGAATCTGGTAGTCATTTTGAACCTGCTATGGTTGATATCTTTTTGGAGAATTTACCGGAAATAATAAAGATTAAAGATCACTATCTAGACCAGGAATTTTATTTAAACTAAGTTTCTGTCGATTATAAAAAGCGAGATTTCTATGCTGATAATGAAATGTCCAAAATGTAATAAATATATCAATTCTGCGCTTCTGGCTGAGATCAAATCGATTGTCTGTGAACACTGTCAAGTCGATGTTCCGGTAACAAATGTATTGATTTCATCAAACGGATTCACTTTTGATCGAGCTGATTTACTTAAACGATTTTTTCGTTATCGTAAGTTGCTTGATGAAGTGATTGATGAGCGGAATTCTCTTTTGGAAAATTCTCAGGCATCATCTGCAAGTAGGCGTAGCATTGAGCAGTTTATGACCATTCTCCAAGAGATGATGACTGGGGCTAGAGATACTTTTCGTTATGAGTTTGTAGCCCCTTTGTCAGTTAAGCTTCGCTATAATAAGACGACCTGCAGTGGGACATTTTATAACTTAAGTACCGAGGGGGCATGTGTTGAAATCCCTCAATCAAATTATCTTCCCCGGGTTGGTGGGCAAATCCTGGTTGAATTTTCATTGCCCGATGATGGGGGTGATTTCTCAATTAGCGGTGAGGTTTGCTGGACGCAAAAAGCTAAAACGATCGAGAAATCTAAGCATAGTGTTGGAATTAAATTCAGTGAGCTAGATTCCACCTGCCACGCTAAACTTTGGCAGTTTGTTTCGGCTTTAGCGGGTGGCAACTCCGAGTAGTTTTGACTATCCCCGCAACAACATAAGTTCTTGCGGGGATAGTTGTTTCAATAATTAATTCCAGCGGGTTGTACGCTGCCGGGGTCAGTTGCGTGACAGGGTGTTACACCATAAACCATACCGCAATTATCGCAGCGATCCTCCATTGTTTGCATGGTAAATACCGTTTCGCAACTGGTACATTTGATTTCAGGTGGAACCGGCATGGCGTAACTGCTGAATCCCATCTGCCTTAATTTGTTGACAATTTGTTCCCCATTTCCAAAGCTTCCACTACAACCGTCATGCATTGTTTTATTCTCCTTGATGGCGTCGCAAAAATATTCGACCTGCTGCGTTATGGCATTTTTTCAAGATCTCGACATACTGAACGTATGCCTTCGCCCTTGAAAAATCACCAGGCCTTGCAGGACAAATTTTTTGTATAGCCATCCACTAGATGTTTTCCAGGGTTTCCCCGGTCCGAATTCTGTTTCTCAGTGCGAGAAGTTTATTATCCAACTCTTCAAGTGTTGCCAGATTTTTCCGCTCTGCCTGGCTGGACTCGATAATTTTGTCAATACCACCGTTTTTGATCACCAATCGCCGATCACCCATCAGGGCAAGGATTGGATCGTGGGTTGCCATTAAGATAATTTTTTCTTCCTGAACTAATAGGTCCAGTGCTTTTTTCCGATCGATTCCGGCGTTCTCAATTTCATCAATAAGTGCAATCGGTGATTTGCTCAGAATTGCCATATCGGCAATCATCAGGGCTCGAGACTGTCCGCCGCTTAGCGATGTCACTGGGGTGTCGGGTTCAAATGGTTCTCCCGCAAGCTCGTTGGCCTGCTTTAAAATCTGTGCAACTTTTTCTTCCGGATTGGTCACAAGTCGACTTTCTGCATGCATCCGGATAAATTCCTCTGCCGACAGATCCATGACAAAGTTCATGTTTTGCGACAATTGAGCTACCAACTTGTATTCGGTAGAAAACCGCCATTTGTTGTCAGGTACCTGACCATTGATGAGAATTTTTCTTCCGGTCGGGGTATCCCCTTGAGCAACCCATTCGATATCTGCCAGAAGGCGACTTTTTCCTGAACCGGTTGGGCCAACGATACAAATGACCTCCCCTGGTTTCAGAACCAGGTCGATATTTTCTGCGTGGCCCGCTTTATTCCGGCCGCCAATGATTGTCAGCGATTCAACTTTGTCCATCGGGTCACTGAGTGCCAGCATCCCATCGAGAAAAGCATTGAGGCTTTGACGTAACTGTTCTTCGCTGATACCTAGATCTTCCAAGTTATCGGGATCAAGATGATCCAGATAATGTGCCAGACTGTCATTGCCCGGTTGAACGATTAGACCGAAAGAGGTGAGGAAATCCTCTATATAGGGATGGTCCTCAAGAGTTTCGGTCAGCGGATTGTGGAATAGTGCTGTATCTATCATCTGTTATATCTTTCTTTATTTACATTTCCATTTTGCGGATATTGCCGGTCTGATGCTCTTCCCCGATCCGGGTTTCTCCCAGACAGTAGGAACAGAGTGCCGCCGGCATGGAGAAGCGTAAAACTTTCCCTTTCAGGGTTTCAATGTCAGACGCATCCTCGAACAGGCTGGTCAACTCAAAGGCTCCCTGACCGGTAATCCCGTTGACATTCATGATTGTTGCACCGGGGTTCACCTGTTTGACCCGCGAGGCGAAAACTTCCCGCTCTGCCTGTGAGACGATGTCACCCTTGGTAATGATGACAATATCGGCCGATTTCAGCATCGGGCCGATTTTCTTCGGTGTATTGATTCCACTGAGGTTGTCAATGACGCAGACAGCGGTGATCTCTTTGATATGGGGAGAGCAGCGGTTACAGAGTCCGGCACTTTCACTGATCAAATATTCACAATTGTTCTCATGCCCCCAGGTGACGCACGATTCAATGTTGCTGACAAAGTAGTGGTCAGGGCACAGGGCTCCCGAGAGTCCTTTTTTTACCAGAACCCCCTTTTTAGCGTAGAGCTTGTCGTCATCGGTCAGAAGACAATCAAATTTGACGACGCCGATTTTTTTTTGTCGGGCTTGCAGAGCTTCAATAACCCGTAAAATCACCGAGGTTTTTCCTGATGATGGTGGTCCTGATAT
>CAZGKZ010000012.1:0-1901 GCA_964526315.1 uncultured Geobacteraceae bacterium | reverse complement strand
TTCATTGAGTCTTCAAAAATCTGGGTGGTCTGTTTGATCAGAGCACCGATATCGTTCTGATAGATATAATCCCAGCCAACCCATTTCCATGGATGATCTCCCTCCAGCTGATTATCAACATCAGGATGTACCGAGGGGAACAACCCTTTTTGTGCCAGGATTTCACCAACCGGTTTGCTGGAAAGATATTCAGCAATTGGTTTGACTTTGTCGAGACTCGATTTTTTGGTCAGCATGAAAATCGGGCTGACAACAGCACCATCTTCAGGCCAGATAATTTCCAGACTTTTAACCATCCGCGCCATTTTGGTGAAAAAGTAAGGCATGATGGTGACCAGAGGTTTCTCCTCGGCAACCCGTTTGGCATTTTTCACCATTTGTGACGGGTGCATCGCTTTAAGCATACAGCGACCGAGTTTTTCGATCCCTTCATTCCCGTGTTCTTTGTGGAGGGAGAGAAGGATCGCATTGAAAAGATCAAAATCTCCGACCGGCAAGGCAACTTTTTGCTCATATTCCGGTTTTAGCAGGTCAGACCAGCGGCGGGGAATCGGCAGGTCACCAAGGACATCATGGTTGACCATGAAGACCGCAGGGACGGCAGCAATTATCGAATAATCTTTTTTCGGATCTTTGATATCGATAGAGGCAAAGTCAGGATTAACGGCATCACTGGTGATATCGGTAAAAACACCCTGATCTTTAAAGTGGCCAATGGTTTTTTGATCAAAAAATGTCTCAAATCCGGCAGAGAGGAAAACGTCGGGCAGGTCATCAGCATTTTCAATTCCCTGAATGTTCTCTTCGATCCAGTTGGCACCAACGGATGCTGCTTCCAGTTTGTAGCTGACGGTATTGCCGGTTTCTGCGGTGTAGTTTTCAATGAAGGCATCAAACCCTTCCAGCAGAGGTAACCGGACCGGGCAGGGGAGCAGACCCGATACATTGACCTGGCTACCGCTCTTCTCAGTTGTTTTCATCGTCACATCAACCTGATTGAGCTCCTCATCAATTTTATCCTGAAGCAGTCCAAGGAAATTATCCAGATCATATTTTTTGGTTTGTGCTGCCCGTTCCAGCTTTAAAAATGCACCCACGGCATTGCGTTGTTTTTCATCCTTAAAATTATCAAAACCATTGGCGACAAAAACATCCAGGGTTTCCGGCCAGCGGTCGAGAACGTCTTTGACGGTCATATCTTTATTCAGTACGGTAGTTGTCATCGTTATTTTTCCTCACTTAGATAGTGTTTATTCTCTTGTTTTGTCGTTAATATAGGGGAGGACACTGTTGGTTAAATTGATGCAGGTCAAAAAAAGAAAAATTCTTACCATTTTTGTCAACAATTAGTGTAGTGTAGTCCAAAATTAACTGTTGAAGCAAGGAATCGGCAGAATTATTTTAATTTGTTATACTGATAACTTGTAGATCAGATGTTGGATAAATAAAAATATAACTATTATTATCAACAATTGATCTGCGTCAATTTTTTAATTTGTTGTTCGTGCCATTTTCAAGCGGTAAAAAATAACTCTTACCCAATCAAAGGAGTCTACCAAAATGAGTATGTTTTGTTTTCAATGTCAGGAAGCAGCTAAAAATACCGGCTGTACTGTTGTTGGTGTCTGTGGAAAAAAAGAAGATACCGCCCAGCTGCAGGATCTGCTGGTTTTTACCCTGAAGGGTCTCTCTGTTGTTGCTGCTGAAGCTAAAAAGCAGGGTAAACTGGATAAATCTATCGGCTTGTTTATCGCCCAGGGTCTGTTTGCAACTATCACCAATGCCAACTTCGATAATGACCGTTTTGTTGACTTGATTAAACAGTCAATTTCCAAGCGCGATGCACTGAAAACTGCAATCGGCTTCAGTGGTGATTCTGACGAAGTTAACTGGAATGGTGC
>CAZGKZ010000011.1:0-15278 GCA_964526315.1 uncultured Geobacteraceae bacterium | reverse complement strand
AAACCAGGTCATTAATACCGGGAACAAAACTGTTAATATCCCGATTAGCAAGAAGCGAGAGAACCATGGGTACTTTGATTTTAAAGATGAAAGCATCCTGATCATCCCCCGGCTGCTTACTGAAGTTCACCATTCCGGCAGCGACCAATCCAGCGGAGCGTTCTCCATCATAAAGCCCCTCCATCGCGGCAAGTTTCATCGGTTGAACCTGAGCTGCATGGTAGGCATGCTCATCACCCGTAAAGGCAACAAAAAGTGACGCCAACAAACCAAAAGTACAAACAACCGTCAACGACCGTTTAGCAAACTGAATATGGCGTTTTTTCAGCAAAAACCAACTGGAAACAGCAACAACAAATAATGAGGCATATAAGAATGCCGCACTGGTGACATGAACAAAGTGGCTGATAGCAACAGGAGAAGAGAGTATCGCCCAGAAATCTACCATTTCAAAACGTGCCAGATCAGGATTGAATTTCATCCCAACTGGATGTTGCATCCAGCCGTTAGCAACCAGAATCCAGACGGCGGAAAGATTGGAGCCAATCGCGACCATCCAGGTTGAGAACAGGTGGGCTCTTTTTGAGACGCGATTCCAACCAAAAAACATCACGGCAAAAAAGGTTGCCTCAAGGAAAAACGCCAACAGTCCTTCAATGGCCAATGGTACACCAAAGATATCTCCGACCATCCAGGAATAGTTTGACCAGTTGGTGCCAAACTCAAATTCCAGAATAATTCCGGTTGCCACCCCGATAGCGAAGTTAATTCCAAACAGAGTCATCCAAAATCGGGTCAGTTTCTTCCACTGTTCATTTCCAGTCTTCACATAAATCGACTCAAAAAAAGCACAGATAAAAGAGAGGCCAAGAGTCAAAGGAACAAAAATCCAATGATACATGGCCGTCAGAGCGAACGTGGCTCTCGCCCAGCTCACCATGGTTAAATCAATCTGTTCAATCACGTTTTCCTCCTGTCCTTACCTGTTTAGGGTTAATTTCATTTACATTTAATGGTTAACTGAAGAGGGTTGAGTCAGATTTTGTAATACATGATCTGCCCTCTCGGCATCAGTATCGAAATGTGTTTCCAGAAAATTTGGGAAAAAGAAAACTTTAAGAATTGCGAACATGATAAATAATTTGATCAGGACAATTTTCCATAGAGTTCGCCCGAGAACCATTGAACGAAAACCATCATAATAGAGACAGAAAGCATTTTTGAACATTGGGTCACCATGTGAAGGATATGCAAAAAACTGCATTCATATATAACCAACAGGGTCATGTTTACACTCAAAACAGAGCTTAGTCAAGGATAATTATAACAGCTGAAGTTAGATTTTCAAGGGTGCTAAACTTTTGTAATTGTTGATCATTCATAACAGACGACTACTCTTAATGTTGACCAAAAAGGTAGGAAAGGTGATTTTCCTTCTGGACTGAAAAAAAAACTGCTGTCATGATACTTGGGATGAATAAACATTCCGCAGAATTCATAAAGAATAAGATAAAATGACACAGCAAAAAAAACAACGATCCATGCCATTCATCCCAACTTGCCGTGCCGAAATGGATGACCGCAGCTGGAATGAGTTGGACATCCTGTTCATCAGTGGTGATGCCTACATTGATCACCCTGCTTTTGGAACTGCTCTGCTGGCTAGACTCCTGGAAAGTCATGGCTTCCACGTTGGCGTTTTGGCACAGCCTGACTGGAAAAACCCGGAAGCACTCCAGGTCATGGGGCGACCACGTCTGTTTGCCGCGATTTCTGCCGGGGCCATGGATTCGATGGTCAATCACTACACTGCAGCAAAAAAAATCCGGCACAATGATGCCTATACCCCAGGGGGGAAATCCGGCAAACGTCCAAACCGGGCAGTCATTGCCTACACTGCAGCAATTAAAGGGGCATTCAAAGGTCTCCCCACAGTTATCGGGGGAATTGAAGCAAGTTTGCGCAGACTTGCCCATTATGACTATTGGTCTGATAAAGTTCGTCGCTCCATTCTTATCGACAGTAAGGCAGATCTCCTGATTTTCGGAATGGCAGAAAGGGCAATACTGGAGATAGCTCAACAGCTCAATCGTGGGGAAGTTCTTGACACCATAACAGGAATCAAAGGGACTGGATTTGTCACAAAAACATCTATGAATAGAAGAGAAGATTGGATTACACTTCCCTCCTTTGAACAGCTAAGTAGTTCACCTGACGGATACAATCAAGCATTTAAACTGGCGAGTGAGCAGGAAAACCCTTTTTCGGCAAAAGTTTTGATCCAACCTCATGGCAACCGCAACCTGGTTGTTAATCCACCGGCTCTCCCTTTAAGCGAAGAAGAATTGGACCAGATTTACGACTTGCCATTTGTTCGGCAACCCCATCCAAGTTACAGCGAGAAAATTCCAGCCTTTGAGCAGATTCGCAATTCGATTACCAGCCATCGGGGCTGTTTCGGCGGCTGTGCCTTTTGTGCTATCACTCACCATCAAGGCAAAACCATTCAATCACGCTCAGAAAAATCTATTTTACGAGAAATTGAGCAACTGACGTCTCAGGATGAATTTCACGGGACAATCAGTGATGTTGGTGGCCCTACCGCTAATATGTATGGGCTTAGTTGTGGCAATCCAGAAGCAGAAAAGGTGTGTCAAAGGGCCAGTTGTCTTTTCCCGAATATCTGCAAAAATCTGAAGACAGAGGACCATCAATCAACCCGATTACTGGGAGCTATTCGCCAACATAAAAAGATCAAACATGTCTTTATTGCTTCGGGGGTTCGATACGACCTACTCCCTCGACAGGAACAATATTTTTCAGAATTATTGCAGTATCATGTCGGTGGATTATTGAAGGTAGCGCCAGAGTCAACCAGTGATCCGGTCACCAAGGTGATGCGTAAACCCGGTGCAAATGTTTTTACTCAATTTCTGGAAGAATTTCGTCAACGAAGTCAAAAGTTAGGGTTACAACAAACAATTGTCCCCTACCTGATCAGCAGTCACCCCGGCTGTACCCTCAATGACATGATTGACGTCGCACTCTATTTAAAGCGGCATCAACTTAAAGTTGAGCAGGTTCAGGACTTCACCCCAACCCCCGGGAGCCTCTCTACCTGCATCTACCATACTGGCAAAGATCCCTTCAGTGGCAAAACAATCCATGTCCCCCGCACGGAAAAGGAACGCCGGTTCCAAAAAGCACTCCTCCTCTATCATCGTCCAGAAGCCAGATCAGATGTTTTGCAAGCATTGAAAGTTTGTCAACGTGAAAACGTAGCAAACGAGTTATTTGGTTTGCAACCTCCCAAGCGGCAGCAAAAATCACGAAGTAAAAGAACTAAGAATAAAAACCGCTCCAACTCTTTTTAAACTAAAACTGTATTTTTTTACCCTAAATAAAATTTACCTTGACAATTTGCCCGTTTTTTTGTTTGTTTGCCACTGCAGAAACAGTGTTTTTATTTCTATTTAATCGAGTCATAAAACTTTAACGTCACTTAATTTTCGACAGAAACTTTAATGTCCGTCTGGTCAACCTAACTAAACTTCAAAGGCCAGACAAAATTTCTTATTTTTTGTAAAGGGATGCCCGTAATGTCAAAAAACAAAATTAAGCCCTCATTGCAAAATCCGCTCGCAGCAACAGAAGAAGTTGAATTCACCATCCCCGGTGAAGTTGCGGGCCAAACAGGTGCCTATGAAGAGGTCATGAAAGAAGGTCATGACTTAATCCAGAGACCGATAAAATCGGTTGCTGTGGGTCAAATTGAGAAACAACACTTTAAAAAGCGGATGACCGTCTGGGAACGGATCAAGGTGCTGACCAATAGCGAGCCCAACATCCTCTTTCAGAACTGGGGCAAAAACCTTGATGGGGCATCCCTGGTCACTGGAATTCTAACGATTGGTGGTCGTGATGTTGCACTCTATGGTCATGACTTTACCGTCCGTGCTGGTTCCATCGATGCAACCAACGGACAAAAACTGGCCCGATTAATGAATATGGCTGGTGAAAAAGGGATTCCACTGATTGGAATGAATGATTCAGCTGGCGCATTTGTCCCTGCCGGAGTTGGTGGCCTTGATGGCTATGCGGAGGCATTCACTGCATTACGAAAAATCAGCGGTGTTATTCCAACAGTTATGTGTATGTTCGGTTTTAATGCCGGTGGTGGTTCTTACCTCCCCCGTCAAGGAAGTTTTCTTATCCAGCCTGAAGACACTTTCTTTGGTTTAACCGGACCTGGGGTCGTTAAATCAGTTTTAGGTGAAGATATCACCCCTGAAGATCTTGGCGGCCCGAAAGTTCATGCCGCAACAGGTGTAACCGATCTGACTGTTGCAGATGAAACAGCGGCATTACGCACTGCAGTACGTCTGATTAGTTACATCCCGGACAATAACCACTCCATGGCACCATTTCAGGCAACCAGCGACCCCCTTGATCGAAAGACCTGGGAGATCAACACCCTGTTGAAGAAAGCTTTCAACTCACCAACTGGTTTCAATACTCCGTTTGATGTTTCAATCATCATTCAGCAGATCTGTGATCATGGTGATTATTTTGAAATACAGCCAACCCGATCCCGCGAAGCAATCACTGCTTTTGGCCGTTTAGGTGGCAATGTTGTCGGCTTTGTTGCAAACAACTCGGCTGTTGCATCAGGGCAGATTGATTGTGATTCTGCTATTAAAATTGCCCGTTTTGTGCGGTTCTGTAATATCTACAATATTCCATTAATTTTTATGGAAGATACCACCGGATTCCTGCCGGGTCGTGATCAGGAAGCGCGTGGAATCGTTCAAGCTGGTCGTTCAATGCTTGATTCTATCGTTGACGTTCGGACACCACGGATTCTACTGATTCTTCGCAACGCCTATGGCGGTGCTTATGCCTCCTACAATAACTATCCAACCGGCGCAGATCTGGTTCTGGCTTTACCAACAACCCGCCTCGCAGTTATGGGACCAGCCGGTAAAGAATTTGTCTATAAAAAGGAGTTACGGGCACTGCGTGGAGCAATCAAGAAGCGGATAGCAGATGGCACTCTGGAACGGACCAAGGCAGGAATGGACGGAGCAGATGCTAAAAAAGATGCCGAAAAAGAGACTGCAGAATGGATTAAAGCAGAAGAAGCAGCTCTGAATTTACGCTACGAGAAAGAATTAATGAACCCAAAAGAAGGTCTGGCGTTAGGCTCGATCTCCTCACTGGTTATGCCAACAGACTTACGTAAAGTCCTGGGAGAAAATCTTAACTTTTTCCTCCGTCATTACCAACCATCAGCATGGCAAGGGGTACAACGAGAGTTCCATTGATCGTTGAAGTCTGAAATATATTGCGATTTTATTGACAACCACATGGAAAGTGGAGATTAAAACCATGGCACAGAATACTGATTTATATACGAACAACCCTTTGATTCATAAAGACCGCAGACTCGGTCAATCAACCTCCGAATGGGTAAGATCTTTCTCTTGTGAAGATCTCTGTCCACTTATTGTTTGTCGCGGCCCGATTCGTAAAGAGGCGATGGATGTTTACACCGAGATGGGGATCAAACATTTTGGCATTCTCCTCTCAGAAAAAGACTCGATTGTTTATCCTAATGCCCTCTCACCCGAACTGCGCCAGTTGACTGATACCAGCCGGGTTCACCGGGTACCGGATTACAGTGGGGCCTCTAAGGAAGAGCGGGTTGAAAGAATTCAGCAGATCATCGATATTGCCAAAGACAATGGCTACAATGCTGTTTTTTCCGGTTACGGATTCATGGCGGAAGATGATGAATTTGTCGCTGCATTAGAGAATGCCGGACTCATGTTTATTGGACCCTGCTCCGGCACCCAACGAGCAGCCGGTAAAAAGGACGAAGCAAAACGGACCGCATTACAGGTTAATGTCTCAGTCACTCCGGGAATCGACAATGTCACCGGTCGAACTTTGCTGAAAAAACATAAAACCCGTGAGCAATTACTTGCTCTAGTGAAAGCAGAAAATTTAGTAGTTGATGGAGACATCGACAACGCTGATCTGACACTCGAAGAGCTTGCCGACAAAATTCTTTTTGCCTCTTACACTAAGGGGATTGATCTTTTTTCTGTCGAAGAGCTCTGTGCTCAAGTTGAAATTGAGTGTGCAGAGATGTTCAAAAGTTATCCAGGAGCCAGAATTCGGTTAAAGGCGATTGGTGGCGGTGGAGGAAAAGGACAGAGGATCCTTGGTGCATCGCTGCTGACAACCAAGAACCCCTCAGAAAAACAGATTAAAGAGGCGGCCGCTGACGCTCCAGGGTTAGTTCTTGAAATTTTGAACGAGGTTAAAACCAATGGTGTCGGTGACAATAAAAATATTTTAGTCGAACTAAATATTGAACAAACGCGGCATAATGAAATTCAACTCATCGGTAATGGAAAATGGAGCATTGCTCTTGGTGGTCGTGATTGTTCGTTGCAAATGCATGAGCAAAAACTGTTGGAAATTTCCGTCACTCAGGAGAGCCTGGAAAGTGAAATAGAAAAAGCTAAACAGGCTAAACAGAAAGAACAACAAAAAGCTCTGGAGGCAGACCTCGAAGTTCTCAAACGAATGGAAGCAGAATCAGAGCGTTTTGGTGAAGCTGTCGGTCTTGATTCAGCATCGACTTTCGAATGTATTGTCGATGGCAGCCGCCACTATTTCATGGAAGTCAATACGAGAATTCAAGTTGAACACAGGGTCACTGAACTTGTTTACAGCCTTAAGTTCACCAACCCGAAAGATAAAAATGATTTCTTTATTGTTGAGTCGTTGGTTGAAGCGATGGCCCTACTGGCACTCCACAAGGAGCGCCTCCCCCGGCCTGAGAGAGTGGCCCGGTTTGGTGCTGCGGCTGAAGCACGACTTAATGCCACCGATTCATCCTTGTCACCAAGCGCCGGTGGTTATATTCGTTACTGGTCTAAACCAATTGATGGTGAAATCCGTGATGATCAAGGTATCTGTACTCCCAACCCAGATACCAATCTGTTCATGCAATACCACCTTGCCGGGGCTTATGATTCAAACATTGCCCTGTTGTTAACAAAGGGTGAAAATCGCAGTGTCAGTTATGAAAAACTTGCGACGGTGCTGCGTAGTACCGTTCTCCGCGGGACGAATTTGGCAACCAATCTCAGTTTCCACTATGGATTGGTTAATTGGTTTATTGGTAACAATATTATGGCAAAGCCAACCACCCGTTTTGTTGTCCCTTACCTGACTCTGGTTGGAAAGTTAAAAGAAAAAGCACAAAAGATTGATATCGTTTATGCATTTATCGCGATGAAAAAACATTATGCGAAACTTTATGCTGACAATCCTGAAGCAGCGAAAGCAGCCTCTGAAACATTGGATCGCAAAGGGACCTTACTTACTCGGCCAATGGAAAAGCTTATCGATGAACCCCATTTGCTTTCCGGCTGGCTGAGCCTTAACCGGACAAAGTTTAAAATTGAGAATGGCAAAGTTGTATGGCTTTGCAATCCGCTGGTCATTCTGGAAGACACCTATGAATACCTGAACATGACCTGGCGTAAAGAAGCACCAGCAGCAGAAGTGATCTGGACCCACGATCGTGACCTGCTGAACAATGCGTTATCATTCTATGCAGCATTGCGCGATAAATTTTCAATCACTAAAGAAGAATTTATTAAGCTTAATGATATTCTCAGCAAAACTAAGCCACAAGGTGGCTACGATGCTGAAACATGGACTAAAATTCAAGCAGCTCATGTGGGCTATGAAATTGGCAATGAGCTCCTTGGCATCCTCTGTATGGTTGCAGAAAATACCGATTTCTACGACTTTAAAGTAGAAGAGGATCTAGAAGTCACCATCCCCGAATATCTGCATGACCCAGAATTGCAAGCTGCAATGAAAAAGGTTCTGGTCCCACCACCGGCAACGAAAGCTGATGAGATTGTTACCCCCGGTGGCGGCATGTATTATGCTCAGGAAGCACCAGGACTACCACCGTTCATTACAGAAGGGATGCACTTTGATAAGGGGCAACCACTATTCATCCTTGAAGTTATGAAAATGTTTAATAAAGTTCCAGCACCTTTTTCAGGAACTATTGATAAAATTATCATTGAGGGGGGCGATGGAACCATCGTCCAGAAGGGGCAGCCACTGTTCAAAATCACTCCCGATGAAAAATTTGTTGAGGTGGATCCTAAAGAACTGGCCAAGCAGAAAAAAAATGCCACCAATGATTATCTACAAGCAGTCTTATAATTTCTCACCCGCTTGACACATAATAAAAAGGGCCCCGGTTTTCCGGGGCCCTTTTTATTGATTCAGCAGAAATAAATGTAAAATCTAAAATTTAACTTCTATAGCAATCAGCTTTTCGCTGTCCATAGTCCATGCAGATTACAGTATGCACGAGCTGTTACAGAGGCAGCACTCACATTAAAAGTCACCAGGGCTGGTTCACCAGCTTTTAAATACTGACGATAGACCTTATCCTCCACCAAAATCTCAATCCACTCGATATAGTGGGCATCTTCCATGGGGTGAGCAACATCACCAACCTTCACAGTAACAGTACCGTCACCCAGTTCAATCACTGGAACATGTTTTTCAGTTGCGGCATCAGTGGTATTTTCAGTAACCCGATCCATGTTTTTACCACAACAAATCATCGATCCGGCACCACTATGGACGACTTCCGCAATAATCCCACAGATTGAACATTTGTAAACTTCAAGACGCTTTGGCATTGGCGTTTCTCCTCTTATGTGTGTTTAAAAAATAACTTATGTCTGACAATAGATAACTTACTTGGTCATAATAACACTTTTCACTTTATTAGCAAGACATTAGATACATTTTCATTTTTTTACTGACCAGAGAAGGCAAATCCAATATACTGTGAACATATTTGATGACTCTCTGCCCTTCAAGTGAGGTCAGAACGTCCACTCGGAATAGCAAAACTTAGGGGTCACCTAAGAGATCCGGTGAGCCAGCCCGTGACATCAGCGGGACGCCTGATGGATCGACAGTTGCCCCCACCTCATTGGCACTCGATGTGAGTCCAATGACCCACGGTAGTGGTGGAGAGTCACAGCAAATAAAAGGGTCAAGCTTAAACCTGCTTGTACCCTTTTTATTTTACTGTGTCAGGCTCCTTTTGTTTCGAAATTTAATGGATTTGTTTCCCTGACGACTTCCCGGTATAACGTATTTTTTATTGGAGTAAATTTTGACTGATTCATCTGTGACCAACAGCGATTACACAGCCCTAAAAATTGATGATAAAGAGATTATCCTTATTGGGACTGCTCATATATCCCAGGATTCAGTTGAAACCGTCATCCGAACCATTGATGAGATTACACCGGATACCGTGTGTGTCGAACTGGATACGCAGCGTTATCGATCTTTGATTAACCAAAAAGGATGGGAGTCTCTCAACCTTAAAGAACTGATTAAAAAGAAACAGGTCCCATTTCTGCTGAGTAACCTGGCACTTTCATCCTACCAAAAACGGATGGGGCTCCATACTGGGGTAAAGCCCGGAGCTGAATTGGCGGCAGCTGCCCAGACAGCTGAAGAACGGGGGATGGAAGTCGAATTAATTGATCGTAATATCCGCACGACTCTCTTGCGGGTCTGGCGAAAAACTGGTCTTTGGAACAAAATGAAAGTCATGGCATCACTGTTCGGTAGTCTGTTTGAAAAACAGGAATTAAATGAAGAGGAACTGGCGAAATTACGCGAAAGTGATACTTTATCGAGCATGCTTGATGAGATGGGCAAACTGCTCCCTTCAGTTAAACAGATTCTGGTCGATGAACGTGACACCTATATGGCCTACCATATCCGCAATGCTCCCGGTGAAAAAATACTTGCGGTTGTCGGTGCAGCGCACCTTCCGGGAATCACCCGTCTATTACAAGGGGATGAAATTGATCCTGAAATAATTTCTGAAATATCCATTATTCCCCCGAAAACAACATTTTCAAAACTTATTCCCTGGTTAATTCCTGGAATTGTCATTGCCCTATTCATTGGTGGATTTTTTTTCGGCAATCGTGATCAGCTGGCAGATGCTGCTGTCGCCTGGATTCTTGCAAATGGACTTTTTTCTGCGTTTGGAGCACTGTTGGCTTTGGCTCATCCTGTTACCATTATCAGTGCTTTTATTGCCGCACCAATCACCTCTCTCAACCCGACAATTGGTGCAGGATTTGTAACCGGGCTGGTGCAATCCTTTGTTGCCCCGCCAACCGTTCACGATATGGAGCATGTCGGTGAAGACCTGATGACTCTAAAAGGGTGGTGGCAGAACCGTTTGGCACGAGTCCTATTAGTTTTTCTTTTCTCATCCATTGGCTCTTCTATCGGCACATTTGTCGCCCTGGGTTGGTTAAAAGATTTATTCTGACAATCGGCTGAGAATGCAGTCGGCTAGAGCCAATCATGATAGACTGACAGGTAGAGACAATAGACATCCGTAATAGCCAAATATTTGCATTAGTAGGAGTTTCATTTTGAGCGCCCAATACCGTCGCCAACAGTTTTTTTTAAAAACTTCATGGCGTGGCAGTTCCCTCGTCCAGATTCTGATTTATACCAATCTTATTCTTTTCACCCTGATGGTTCTCCACGGGACAATACTAGGATTTGGAATGCAAGCAATTATGCATCCCAGTCCCCGCCTGATGGTCCACTGGGGTGGTCAATACTGGCCAATGGTTCTTGAACAAGGTGAGTGGTGGCGCTGTATCACTTATGCATTTACCCACGGTGGAATAATTCATCTGGGCTTTAACATGGTTGTCCTCTACCAAGTCGGCCCATTGCTGGAATCTGAAATTGGCTGGACTCGGTTATTAACCGTGTATATTTTTGCCACCATCGTTGCCACCCTGGCCGGTCTATTCTGGCATCCTGCCACTGTTGTCATCGGTGCATCAGGGGCAATTTTCGGTTTAATCGGGTTTTCTATCAGTTATTACCACCGGGTCGGTGGTGCAATCGGGATCCAGCGCCGTAATTTCATGCTGCAGTGGGCCTTAATGGCTTTTGTCTTTGGATTTATTGTTGGCGCTGACAACGCCGCCCATCTTGGTGGAGCATTAGCCGGAATCGTCCTTGGCTGGGTGATGCCGGCGACCATTCGTGATCAGAAAAAAACCGACAAACTTTTCAAAGGGATTGCGATTTTCTGTGCCCTGATGACAATTATCAGTATTGCATTTATCCCAATTTCCTGGTTCATCGGTTAAGGGGAGTATCCATGGCAAGAGACAAACTTCCAGCAACTCCGGCGATCCGGCTATTAAAACAACATAAAGTTAAATTTATTCCCCACTCATACAAATACGAAGAGAGAGGTGGAACACGTGCCAGTGCCAGAGAACTACAGATTGACGAACATCAGATTATCAAAACTCTGGTTATGGAAGATGAGCAACAACGACCGTTAATTGTTCTTATGCATGGGGATTGCGAAGTTTCATTAAAACATTTAGCCCGCCAGATGAAAGTTAAAAAGATTAATCCATGTACTGTAGCCAGGGCAGACAACTTAACTGGTTATCAAACCGGTGGGATCTCTCCCCTTGGTACCCGTCAGACACTCCCTATTTATATGGAAGAAACTATCGCTCACTTGGAAAAATTAATTATCAATGGTGGGAAACGTGGGCTGTTGGTAGAGTTATCTCCTGAAGATCTCACGGACATTCTGAACCCAACAGCTGTCTCTGTCGCCATCTGAACTGGGAGGATACTATGGACGAACCTCGCCACAGAGAAGTTGCCGATATTATTCGTAATGCCGACGCCATGGTCATTACAGCTGGAGCAGGGATGGGGGTTGATTCAGGACTGCCTGACTTTCGTGGCAATCAGGGTTTTTGGAACTCTTACCCAATGTATGAACGTCTGGGTCTTAGTTTTATTCAAGCTGCCAACCCTGAACACTTTGACAATGATCCGCACTTCGGCTGGGGGTTCTATGGCCACCGCACCAATCTCTATCGGGAGACAATCCCTCATGTTGGGTTTAAAATACTACTGAACTGGATTAAAGAGTTTAACCTTAACTATTTTATCGCGACGTCCAATGTCGATGGACAGTTTCAGAAAGCCGGTTTTCCAGAAGATCAGATCCTCGAAGTTCATGGTTCAATTCACCACCTACAATGTACCATCCCCTGCAATAACAATATTTGGCCCAACAACGGTGAATTCGAAATTGATGAATCGACCATGCGCTCAATCAATGTTCCGAAATGTCCAGAGTGTCAGCGAGTCGCAAGACCCAATATACTGATGTTTGGAGATTACTCATGGCTGGCTAAACGCTCCTCCATTCAGGAAGAGTCCTTTGACGAGTTTCTACAGGACAATAACAATAAGAGAATGGTTGTCATTGAAATAGGAGCAGGTTCATCGATTCCGACAATCCGCAATTTGAGTGAACAACTGGGGCAACGCCCACAAACGACTGTTTTAAGAATCAACCCCCGTGAACCACACATCAGAGCTCCACATTTTTCCTTTGCTGGTGGTGCTGTTGAGGTTTTAACTCAGATTCAAGATGCCCTAATCTGATCGATACTCTTTCTATCCTAACAAACCAGCTAATATTTTCAGTAAAAAGATCAATGCGCAATGTCCCGACATTACGCATTGACAAAAGATAAATATAATGTGATTATCCCAACAAATAAAGGATGGGGACAAATACGTCAGTAATATCAACTATATTATCACCATGAGAGAGAACAAATGGCTAGAAAGAAAATGGGTGAAATCCTGATTGAGAATGAAGTTATCTCTCAGGGCGAGTTAGATCAGGCACTTCTAAGACAAAAGGGAACAAACAAACCAATTGGACAAATTCTTGAAGATATGGAAGTTGTTCTTGAAGAGGATATTGCTCAAGCACTCTCGGCACAGTTTGGCTTCCCTCATGTTAAAAAGTTTTCGCGGCATCGCTTTCCACAGGAGGTTCTCAGTAAAATTGACACCGAATCAGCCTTAGCTCACCTGATTTTCCCATTAAAGGTAGACAACAAAACCCTCTACCTGGCCATGTCAAATCCACTTGATATGGCCCTGCAAAGTGACCTCTCTTTTAAATTAGCAATGCGTATTTCACCTTGTGTTGCAACCCCGGATGAGATCAAGACGGCCATCAAAAAACATTATCTGATCGATGTCCCCGCCTACGAGAAAGAGAACACCCAAAATATTTTACTTGTCGACAACCAGGAAATTGCTCAGAATGCCGCTGAAATTGCGTTAAAAAAAGAGGGCTACTCGATTTACAAAGCTGGAAATGGCGCTGAAGGGTTAAAAATTGCAACTCAGTTACATCCCCATCTGATTATTACCGATATTGTCATGCCACGAATGGATGGTATTGAAATGTTTAAGGCTCTACATAATAATGGTGAAATTGATGATACCCCTGTGATTGCCCTCTCTTCAAAAAGTTCTGCGGAAGAAGAGTACAGTTTGCTCGAAATGGGATTTTTTGATTACCTCACCAAACCTATCAATCCAACCCGTTTATTGGCCAGAGTTAGACGAGCTCTGAGACAATAAGAGAGACATAGGAGAAAATAAACATAGAGAGCAGGCCCCTAGAGCTGGCGAAGTTCTTCATTTGCAAAAGTTATTTTCTCCAATCCAGTAGCTGTCACTCTCCAGGTATTTTCTACTCCAACTGCACCAATACCCGGGTAAACAGCTTTTGGTTCAAAGGCAAAAGTCATATTTTCTTCAAGAATCTGATCATCAAAGCCTTTGGCAATAAATGGATATTCATCAACTTCAATACCAATCCCATGGCCGATGAAAGAAACCTGAGCCCCACTAGCCCCCATAAAGTTATCCCGATAGCCAAGCTCGTCTGCTAAAGAATAACATTGCTGATAAATATCACCCCAAGAAGCACCGGGGATTGCAATCGCACAAAGCCTTTCCTGAACTTTTAACATATCAACATAAGCCTGCTGTAAAACTGCCGGCAATGGTCCTACCGACATGGTTCTGGTTTGATCAACCAGATAGCCATCATATGCAATGATAAAATCGATAATTATTGGTTCCCCCTCTTTGATCTGTTTATAACCGGCCCCTTGGCCAACAGCAGGATTCAGACCGACCCCTCCGAGAGGAGCATCCAAATAAGCGGGGACGGCGCTATCACTCCCGGAAAAAATATGCCCGAAATAGAGTTCAGAGTTAAAACTTCTAAAACGAATGATTCCCTGATGCCCATTTTTTCTAGCAAATCGCTCTAATTCAGCTGAAGCTTCAAGATCTGTGACTCCCACTGATATGATATTTTTAGCATACTCATAAGTTTTCTCTGCAATTGAAGCACAATCCTGCATAATTTTAAGTTCATATGCACTTTTAATAGAACGGACAGTACGCACCAACGGCGAGACATCCACCATTTCAGCATCAGGAATAAGTTTCTGATAACGTCGGAATTGCTGTACCGGAAGAACATCAAATTCCATTCCAATACGTCGTGGTATATTCAATCCCAGTTCCTGCAATTTAAAGGGAAGCACTCGGACACTGTCAACATTAAAAATATGGTGAAGTTCCGACTCCGAAATGGCCCGATTGTAATCTTTTACCACCAGATAAATTGGCTCACCCTCTGCGGGGACATAGAGAAGTCCACGTTGAATTGACCCGGTAAAATAAAAGAGATCACTATTTTGCAGTAAAATAGTTCCATCGATATTCTGCTCCTTGAGCCGTTTCTGTAACGCTATCTGTCGTGCATTTAATTCAGCAAAAGGAGTTATCCGCATCGGCTAACCTTTCCATTATGGTCACTAAAAAATACGCTTTATGACTCAAAAAAAGTGGGCTTCTCTAAACTGATTGGCTCAACCCTGGCTGCTTAAATATTAGGCAAAGAGGTGAAAATGGGTAACCACGGGGGCTGAATTTACCCGATTATCAGTTTTACACAACACTATCCACAATAACTGTTTACAGCCGCCAGAGATAATCCGACAAAAATCTATTCTTCTATAATTTCAATATGTTAAAGTCAGAAACAATAAACAATAATCAATCCTCACTAACCGCACAATCAGTGGTATCCCCTTTTAATTTAGCCAAAGCATGTGGAATAACCGGCAAGAGCACGTCGAAGTTCTCTCGAGCAGCTCTAGGACTTCCGGGCAGGTTAATAATCAAAGTTTGTTGACGCACCCCAACCAAGGCACGGGAAAGCATTGCCCTTGGTGTTTTAGTCA
>CAZGKZ010000010.1:11317-16176 GCA_964526315.1 uncultured Geobacteraceae bacterium | reverse complement strand
GTGTCCTTCAGATTGTCGACAGCACGAACAATATTATTTAATGCTGTATCAACACCGAGTGAAACATCGGTGAAGGAGATATCATTGTCTATCGATCCGGGAATGCCAATAACTGGAATCCCCTGTTGGTGAATCGCATATCCCCCCTTGAGAGAACCATCTCCACCGATAACAATTAAACCCTCTACTCCAAGTCCTTTTAGGTTTTCACTTGCCAGGCGCAGTCCCGGTTCAGTGCGCATCTCTTTGCAACGGGCACTCTGTAGAATTGTCCCCCCACGCTGCAGAATATTACTCACAGATCGGGTAGTCATCGGTTCGTAGAGGCGGTCAATGAGACCCTGAAAACCTTTCTGGATGCCGATGACCTCAAGATTTGAAGCTAATCCAGCTCTGACAACGGCACGCAGCGTTGCATTCATCCCGGAACAGTCACCGCCACTGGTTAATACAGCTATACGTTTCATAAAACAGTACCTTTCTAAAAAAAAGAGCGAACCGGGTAGATTCCTCACCGGGCTATGAGATATTATAACAAGTTGTGAAGAATTAATCATTTTTTTGGAGGAATCTAAAAATGCAGCGTAAAAGTTTTATTTTTTTATTTTTATTTTTATTCATCATCTCGGCACCGGTTTATTCACACACCATATTTGATAAGGTCCAGGAACATCGGCTCGATAATGGTGCAACGGTTCTTTTGGTGGAGCGTCACGATTCCCCAACCGTGGCAGCTTATATCAGTTTTCGGGTTGGTGGGGTCAATGAAACCAGTCAGAATCGGGGTGTTGCCCACTTATTGGAACATATGTTGTTCAAAGGGACGAAAACTCTAGGGACCAAAGACTATGCAGCTGAAAAACCACTTTTAGAGAAAATTAAAATAGTTGGTCAACAGATCGATGTGCTGAAAAATCGTCGTGATGCCGATCCTCTGGAGTTGCAACAGCTGCGGGAGCAACTCAAGGAGTTGCAGACGGAACACCGTAAACTGGTCGTTAAGAACGAATTCTCTAAAATCTACGGAGAAAATGGTGGTGTTGGCTACAATGCTTTTACCGGCAAGGACTCAACAACCTACCTGATTAATCTCCCGGCGAATAAATTGGAACTCTGGGCGGCAATAGAGTCTGATCGATTGGAAAATGCTGTTTTTCGTGAATTTTATACTGAGCGTGATGTCGTTCACGAAGAGCGCCGCCGTTCCTACGAGAGCAGCCCCAATGGTTTGATGTATGAAACATTGCTGGCAACCGCGTACCAGGTTCATCCGTACCGGAATCCGGTGATTGGATGGAATTCAGATATTGACAATCTGGATCCCGATCAAATCCGTGATTTCTTCGAAAAATATTATACTCCGGTCAATATGGTGATTACTCTGGTTGGTGATTTTGATAGTAAGTCCACACTACAGATGGTTGACCGCTATTTTGGAAAACTTGCGCCGGGGGTGCCGGTTCCACCGGTTGTAGACAAAGAACCGGAACAACGGGGGGAACGACGAGTTACAATTGATTTTGATGCAGAACAACAATTGATGATTGCCTATCATAAACCGGCGATGCCACATAAGGAGGATTACGTATTTGATATTATTCTCCAGGTTTTAGGTGAGGGGAGAACCTCACGACTCTATAAGTCACTGGTTGTCGAGAAGCAGCTGGTAACGGATGTAGGTGTATTCACGGCACCCGGTTCACGATATGATAACTTGATGATTCTGAGTATGACACCGCGAAATGGTCGCTCTTGTCCTGATATTGAGAGAGCCACTTATGCCGAGTTGGATCGGTTAAAATCCGAGCCACTCAGTCGTTCTGAACTTGATACGGCTCGTAAGCAGATCATGACTTCAATCCTCCGTGGGTTGGAAGGGAACGGTGGACTGGCAAGAATGTTGTCCTCATACCAGACCCTTGGTGATTGGCATTATCTGGTTGATTATGAAAAGCAGATCAATTCCGTCACTGCTGAGGATGTTATGGCTGCTGCCAAGCACTACTTACGTGTTGATAACAGGACTGTCGTAACTCTAATTCGTGGGGAGGATCAATAATGCGCTATTTTATATCTCTTTTGCTTATTGTCTCTCTTGCCGGATGTGGACAGAACCTTTTAAGTCAACAGACACGACCCGATAAATTAACCTTTCCACCCCTTGAATTTCATTTTCCGGAGGTTGCACAACAGCAGTTGCCTAGCGGAGTGAAGCTTTATTTTAAAGAAGACCATGAGTTGCCACTGATCAATATATCTTTGCTTGTCGAGGGTGGCAGTGTTTATGACCCGCTTGATAAAACAGGATTGTCACAATTTTTTTCCCAATCTTTATCGACAGGTGGAACAGAAAGCCTCTCTCCGCAGCAATTAGAGAGTGAATTGGAAGCAATGGCTGCCATCTTGTCGGTTTCAAGTTCCCGCTATGGGTATGAAATAGATCTTTCTTTAAATCGGCAGGATCTCAAACGGGGGATAGAAATTTTGACCGACCTGTTGCGCCACCCCCGCTTTGATCCACAGCGGGTTGAGTTGGTCCGGGCGCAAATGTTAGAAAACATCCATCGCAAAAATGACGATCCAGGTTCAATTGCCCGCCGTCTTCTTGGTGAGGCAATCTATCCCGATCATCCTTTTGGTGCAGTACCAACAGCAGCAATAGTGAACAGCTTTAGCCGAGATGATCTCCTGAAACTGCATCAACGTTATTTTCAACCCGATCATTTTTGGTTGGCGGTTTCCGGTGATATCCAGCAACCTGAGCTGGTTGCTTTGCTCGATCAACAATTTGCAGGCTGGCAGACCACTAAATCTACTGCTAGTGAACTGCCACCGTTGCCGGCAGCACCGGCAGGGAAGATCATTCTGGCTGATAAACAAATTCCGCAAACGACTGTCCTGATGGGGCATCCTGGTATCAGTAAAGATAATCCGGATGTTTTTGCTTTGCAGGTTGCAAACTATATTCTCGGTGGGGGTGGTTTTAATTCAAGAATGATGCGCGAAGTTCGGTCGGATCGGGGCCTGGCTTATTCTGTTTATTCTTATTTTCAGGTGGGACGTCGATTGCCGGGCCTATTTATTGTCAGCAGTGAGACAAAATGTCAGTCAACCGTTGAAGTTGTGACATTATTACAGCAGCTAATCAGACAAATTCGGGATGAACCTGTTTCTGCTGCTGAACTTGATCTGGCTAAAGAGAGTTTGATTAATTCCTTTGTGTTTGCATTTGCTGATAGTCATTCAGTGGTTAACCGAAAAGTTCGCCTTGATTATTATGGCTACCCCGAAGATTATCTCGAAACTTACCGCCAACGAATTGCTGCAGTCACGATCGCTGACATTCAGCGGGTGGCACAACAGTATCTCCACCCGGATGATCTGCAGATTGTGCTGGTTGGGGATGGACAACTCTATCGCGACGACATCGAGAAATTGGGTTTGCCGATTGAAACAGTTGATTTACAGGCAACTCAATAGCGATTAAGAAAGCAGGGTTATGCAAATACGCAAAGTATTACAGACTCCTCTGAAGGAGAAAATAAAAATTCTGCTCTGGGAACAGAATCCTGCTGATTTATCATTGTTTCAGAGAATTCTATTGCGTCAGGTTCAAACTGTTGCGTTAGTAATTAGAGATTTTGGTATGAACCAGTCTCTTTTGCGGGCGGCGGCCCTGACTTATTATACGATGTTATCTCTCGTTCCTTTGTTAGCATTGACTTTTGCCCTGCTCAAGGCGTTTGGGGTACAGAACCTGCTCCAACCGTTGATTATTGAAAAACTGAATGTCGGCGATGGTCAGGTTGCTGAGGTTATTCTTGGCTATATTAATAATACCCAGGTGACAAAACTTGGAGCAGTTGGACTCATCTTTTTAATTATTGCTGTAGTTTCCCTTCTCACAAATGTTGAAAAATCATTTAACCATGTTTGGGGGGTTAAGACTGTTCGACCGATGTTGCGTCGGTTTGCTGATTATTTGTCGGTCATTTTTGTCGGCCCGTTGCTCATCATTTCTGCTATTTCGATGACATCGACCTTGAGCAGCAATAGTCTTGTGCAGAAACTGATTGAAATGCAGATGGTGGGCAACTTGATACTGCTGCTATTCAAGGTCACTCCATTTGTATTTATGTGGCTTGCGTTTACCGGTCTTTATGTCTTTATGTCAAACATTAAGGTGGAGTGGCGAGCTGCTTTTATTGGTGGAGTGGCAGGGGGAACCTTGTGGCAGATTGCCCAGGTTGGTTATATCCATTTCCAGGTTGGAGTTGGTCGTTACAATGCAATCTATGGAACAATGGCGGCACTCCCTATTTTTATGGTCTGGCTCTACCTTTCCTGGGTGATTGTCCTGTTTGGTCTTGGGGTTTGTTACGCAAAGCAGAATTTGCGGACCAGTGGGCGTGACTTACGTGGTTCAGAGGTGAGTAGAAGCAGTTATGAGCAGGTTGCGTTGGTCTTGTTGGTGACATTGGCCGATCGTTTTTCCAGGGGCGATCCTCCGGTTAGTTATGAACAGTTGGCAAAGTATTTATTTATCCCTCCTCGTCTGTGTCGAAGTATTATCAATTTATTTTTGGAACTTGGATTTGTGACTGAAATTTGTACTTTGACCGGTCGTTGCCAATATCAGCTTGGTCGATCTGCTGGAAACCTCAGCCTGGCCGAAATCTTCAGAAAAATGGGAGACTCTGGTGAAGAAGTACTCCACCTTCATCCCCATCCCCAAACACAGATTGCTTTAGAAACCTATCAACGGATCAAAGAGTTGATTGCCGTTGATCTGGCTGGGATTACTTTAGAGGATTTGGTGAATCGCTGCCAGCAGGAGACTGCAGAGACTGTGGTTTAGT
>CAZGKZ010000010.1:0-11217 GCA_964526315.1 uncultured Geobacteraceae bacterium | reverse complement strand
ATTTGCGGTAATTTTTAAGTTTAATTTCTCCATCGACCATCTCGGCATACGAAAATTGGGTTATCCAATCCCCCAGCGCGATAATTTTTACATTGCAATGCTCTAGTTCAAGAGGATGGTGAAAGTGTCCGCAAATAACAATATCGCTGTGACTGGTTTCAGCAAATGGGATTAAATGGGAGGAAGGGTCGTGGTGCTGGTTTTTCGGGCGATTTTTTGTGCTTTTATTGCTTAACCAGAGAGCAAATGACCAGACCAAGTCGGGATGAATCAACCGGGATAAAAAAGTGACCGGCCAACTTCGGAAGAATGTACGCAGCCGTTGGTAGTTACGATTGGGATTGAGAAGATCACCATGGCTGAGCATAATTTTTTGACCATCCCATTCGACTAACTGTTGATTGGGAATGACGGTGCACTGGAGTGTTTCTGTAAAATAGGGCCCCATGTTGAAGTCGTGATTTCCTTCAACAAAGTAGAGTTTTGTTCCCGATTCTGCTAGTTGGCGTAATTTATCCAATAGGGGAACGTAGGCGGCAAATACCACGTGTTTATAGCCGAGCCAGAATTCAAAAATATCACCGAGCAGAAAAAGGGCATCGAGTTCTTTTTCCTGATTGAGAAAATCAAGTAAAAATTGATAGTTTTTATCCTCTGCATTGCGGAGGTGCGCATCTGATAAGAATATTGCTTTCATCTCAGCGACTATAAAGATGCGTGCGGTTGTTGTCAATTCAATCAAACCTGAAAGGGTAGGGAGTTCCATATGTCCATTGAAAATCTTTTAGAAACCGGTGTGCGGGCGCAGGAACAGGGTGATTTGAAATCTGCATTACACTGTTTTGAACAAGCGTTACAGTCTCAACCGACTGCAGAGATCTGGCTGTTGTTAGCCGAAGTGCAAATTGAAAATGGCTCTTTTGCAAAAGCCCATAAAAGTCTTGGAGCAGGTTTGGATCTGGCTCCTGATGACCTGGATCTGTTATTTGCTCTCGGTGATCTTTTCCTTGAAGAAGGAAAACACAGCCAGGCAATAGAAACCTATCAGAAAATCATTGATCTTGATCCTGATGAGGTTGATGCCTGGGTCAGTAAGGCCGTTGCACAGATGAATAATGATGATTTGAATGGTGCAGAAAAAACTTGCCGGCAAGCCCTGGTGATTGATCCTGAATCTTCTTTTGCCCATAACGCTTTTGGGGATATCAGTGTCTTTCAGGGAAATAAGGATTCTGCAATCGAAAGTTTTCTCCAATCAATAAATTTGGACCCCACTGACCCCCAGCCCTGTTTAAGTTTAGCCGACCTCTATTATGATCTTGGTCAATTGCAACAAGCGGAGGAATTCTGCCAGCGAGGATTGGAATTGGATGCAGGATTGGCAGAAGGGTATCTGATTCTTGGCTATATCTACCTGGATCAGGATCGAACTCAGGAATCGATCGACAACTTTAAACAATTTCTCCGCTTGGAAAAAAGTTCTGCAGCAAAGAATATCCGTGATGAGGTTTCAGCAGTGATCGACGGGCTTAAATAAACTTTATGGCGACAGAAATGAGTTTACGTACTGAAATACGTAATTTCCTCTATATCTCTTCTGGGTCTTTGATGTTGGCTTTGGGGATAGTCTTGTTTTTGGCACCCAATAGAATTGCTACCGGGGGAACTCCCGGCATGGCAATTCTATTGAACTATGTGGTTGATTTACCCATTGGCGTCTTGATGTTGTTCATCAACCTTCCCCTCTTGTTGGCTGGTGGCAAGGTTCTGGGGAAAGTTTTCGCGATCCGCTCTGTTGTGGCGATCGTGCTGACATCTTTTTTTATTGATCTTTTCGGTCAGATTATCCACCTGCAGCCTTTAAGTCAGGAGACCCTGCTTGCAACCCTGTATGGTGGTATCGGCGTTGGCGTCGGAGTGGGGCTGATCCTGCGTGGCAACGCCTCTGCCGGGGGAACAACCATCATTGCCCGGGTTGTTGCTGCCCATAGTCACTATAAACCCGGTCAGGTGATATTAGCCTTCGATGTCTTTATTATCATCACATCGGGTTTTGTATTCCAAAATATTGAACGGGCGCTTTGGAGTATGATCAGCATTTATGTGACAGCTAAGTGTATCGATATGATTCTGACCGGGACTTTATCGGAGAAAATTGTCCATATCGCAACAAATCGGGTTGAGTTGTTGAGTCAAAAAATCATCGAGCAGCTTGGTCAGCAGGGGACAATTCTTTCCGGTACCGGATTGCGTAAAGATGAACAGAAAACCCTGATTTTTGTAACAGTTGAGGCTCGACAGATTGGTCTTCTGCGGGACATTATCCGGAATAATGATCCTGATGCGTTTATGATTGTTATGGATGCGTCTGAAATGCTTGGACGGGGGCATGGGGTGAAGCTTTAACACTATGGGAATAGCGGCTGATATTATCATTATTATCGTTGCAGCACTCTTGGCTGGCTTGATTGCACAAAAAATGCGTCAGCCATTGCTACTGGGCTATATCCTTGCCGGGATTGTCATTGGTCCCTTTGCTGTGGGACTTGTTGATGATCCACACCAGGTTGAAAAACTTGCGGAAATCGGTGTTGCTCTACTGTTGTTTGCGCTGGGGCTGGAATTTTCACTGCGGGATTTAAAGCCGGTTAAGTATGTTGCACTCATTGGCGGTTCGCTGCAGATTCTATTGACAATCGGTTATGGTTACTTGATTGGTATCTGGTTGGGTTGGGAGAGTGGTCCTTCCATCTGGCTCGGTGGACTTATTTCCATTTCCAGTACCATGGTGATCCTGAAAACCCTGATGAACCAGGGGATGATGGGCACTTTGTCCAGTCGGGTGATGATCGGGATCTTGATTGTTCAAGATCTGGCGGTTGTCATCTTGTTGATTCTTCTCCCCCAATTATCCAACGCTGCAGCAGATTTTCCTGCTTTAACTATTGCTCTGCTCAAGTCGATTGCTTTTCTGGCGGTTATGTTGTTACTCGGAACCCGGCTGTTGCCGCGATTGCTTGCAATTATCGCGCACTGGAACTCCCGGGAACTGTTTCTCCTGACAATTATTGCAATTGGTCTGGGTATAGGTTACGCGACTTATCTGGTTGATCTCTCTTTTGCCTTTGGTGCTTTTGTGGCTGGCATGGTGTTAAGTGAATCCGATTACGGACATCAGGCATTGGGCGACATTATTCCTCTGCGGGACCTCTTTGGCCTCCTGTTTTTTACTTCAGTCGGCATGCTTCTGAATCCGGCCTTTCTGTTGGAAAACTGGTCAGGGGTGCTACAGCTGGTATTGTTGGTAGCTATTGGTAAAAGTTTAATTATGGCAGGAATCGTTCGCAGCTTTGGCTATGGTAATGTTATCCCTCTGGCTGTCGGTTTGGGGATGTTTCAGATTGGCGAGTTCTCTTTTGTCCTGGGGCAGGTTGGAATAGATGGTGGTTTCCTGAACCTTGAGCAATACTCCTATATATTGACGGCAACAATTATCAGTATGCTTCTTACCCCGGTGGTTTCTGCTCTGACAGTGCCGCTCTATAGTTTAAAACAGCGCTATTTTAAAAATGAACTTTTGGAAACAATCAACCTTCCGCAAGGGGGATTGCACGGACATATTGTAATCGCCGGTGGTGGGCGGGTTGGTCAACACGTAGCATTTATTCTGGCACAGCTTGATGTTCCCTTTGTAATTATCGACCTGGAACATCGAAACATTGATGAGTATAAACGTCTTGGTTACCCAGCGATCTATGGGGATGCTGCTCAACCGGTTGTGCTGAAAGCGGCGAATCTGGTTGCTGCACGACAATTATTGATTACTATTCCTCATATTGTGACGACCGAATCGATCGTCCATTTTACCCGAGAAAATTATCCAAATTTAAATATAGTTGTTCGTTCCGTCGGCGCTGAACAGATGGAGGCCCTTTATGCTGATGGTGTCTATATGGTTATTCGCCCTGAGTTGGAAGCTGGTTTAGAAATTGCGCGGCAGGTTCTGTTGAATATAAAGATCCCTGTGCCAGTTATTCAGAAATTTACCGATGCTGCTCGTCGGGATCACTATCAGCAGTTATCTCATGACCAAGATGATTTGGATAATATCCGTTTGTTACAAAAAGCACGAGATCTTCTCGAATTAAGTTGGGAAGAGTTGGATGCAGAAAATTCATCGGTTGGTTGCAGTTTGCGTCAACTTGATGTTCGTCAGAGCACTGGAACTTCTGTTGTCGGGGTCCTGCGTGAAGGAACTTTTATCGCTAATCCTTCGGCAGATCTGGTTTTTCAGGTAGGTGACCTGATCGCTTCTATCGGTAGTCCTCAACAATATGGTGGCGAGCAGGATATGATTGAGAAAATATGACAAAAAGGCTGTTGAGATATCAACAGCCTTTTTGTCGTTTTGAAACTTATTTACTCAACACTTATTTACCAGCGGCAGCCCGTTTTGCAGCTTTCAGTGGGTTGACCTTGACATCATCAGTCTTAAGATCAACTTTCTTGTGCGTAGCAAAATTACAAAGACCATTTGCCCACTTTGCTGCAGGGTCGGGGTAAGCAGAGCAGACATCACCGATGCTCCCTTTGACAATCCGGTCACACCCCTGACACTCTTCAACAACAACCTGACAACTGCCGCTTGGAGCAACACAACCAGATTTTTTCCAAAAACCACATTCGATACCGGCTAGAACTGTTTGGCACTGCATATTTTTTCCTCCTGAATTTATACTTTAGTTCGAGATCAGAACACGTACTAATAGCGAATTTGGATTTTAGAGTCAACGACTTTTTAGTTAAGTTTTAAGTAAAGGGAATCTGAGTATTATTTTATCGGGGATTTAGCCGATTCTTATTCGTGCTACCTGGTTAAGGCACTGTGAATTGCCCCCGCAATCGTCGCAGTATTATAGGGCTTCTGTATGAATGGACCGGCACCGAGAGCAATTGTTCTCTTGACGTCGAGACTTTCTGCATAGCCACTGGCAATAATTGCTTTTTGTTTTGGGTAAAGGGCAATAATTTGCTTATAGGTTTCAAGCCCACCAATCCCTGGATTCATAATCATGTCAAGAACAATCAGATCGACAGGTTTCTTCTTCAGAAATGATAAAGCCTCTTCGCCGGAAGCAACGGTTTCTACCCTGTAACCGATCCCAGATAGCATTTGTTTAGCCAGATCTCGTTGTTGTGCTACATCATCCACAACAAGAATATTTTCACCCTTACCCCGGGGCAGGGGAATATTTGTGCTGAGATTTGCTGACGCAGCAATTTTCTCTGCTGTTGCAGGAAAAAATAATTTGAAAGAGGTTCCCTGATTGTCACTCTCAACAAGAATTCCACCATCATGATCCTGCACGGTATTCAAGACAATAGTCAGACCCAGCCCGGTTCCACTACGACCCATCTCTTTTTTTGTATAGAAAGGTTCAAAGATATTTTTCAGATCTTGCTCGGGGATTCCCGGGCCTGTATCGGTCACCTGCAAAACGGTATAATGACCGGGAGTTACCCGTATTTTGTTGGCCAGGTCATTATCCACCAATTGATTTTCAGTTTTTATCAAGATAGAGCCCGAATCTTCGATTGCCTCGACAGCATTGGTCACAAGATTCATCAGTGATTTCTTCAGATGTATCGGTGAACAGTTGATATTTAATAGGTTCTGAGCCAGTGCCCTATCACAAGATATCTTTGGATATTGTGACCGTAGTTTTTCCAACTCGGGAGAAGAGCAATAATCATCGACGATAGTGTTGATATTACATAATTGTCGTGGAGCAGCTATCCCACGCGAGACAGTTAATAGATCTGCGACTATTGCACTGGCGTTTTCGCCGGATTTCTTAATTGCCTCTATGGACGGTCGCAGTGGACTATCGAGCGGGAGTTTTCTGAGTATCAGTTCTGGATAGCCAATAATACCTGAAAGAATATTATTCAGATCATGGGCGGCACCCCCGGTCAGTAACCCAATGGTTTCCATTTTTTGTGCCCGGTGGAGTTTTTCCTGAGTCGCCCGTTCAAGTGTAATGGCGGCGTCGCGGCTGATCCGATCCTGCTTTAGCGATTCCACCATGCTTTTGAAGTGGAGACTAAAATCGGTGATTTCATCGGTAACCTTATTATTTGGTTGTTGAATGACTGTATCAAGATTCCCGGCCTCAATCTTAGTTGTGGCTGATAGTAGCCTGCGGATTGGTTTTGTGATGGTCCGACTGAGAAGAAACGCCATGATCAGAATAAATAGGATACTAAACCAGACAACCTTTGTAATAAGTTGTTTATAGTTCGTCAGTAATGCATAAGCCTGCTGATAAGGGATTTCATCAACCAAATATAGAGGGGTTCCTGGAATGGAAACTGCTGATCCCACAACCCTTGTTCCATTAAATCCGTCATATGGCTCGTGAGTGAATATCTTCCCTTGATGGAGTTTCTGTACTGTTGGTAGGTGGGCTGCATCTTGATTGTTAAGAACTAAGTTGAAGTCGGAGTGAAAAACAACCCGGTCATTACTAGAATTGACAATGAATTGGGTGTGATCCTTGTTTTTATTGAGGACCAGGGTCTCGAAAAGAGACTGGATACTAACTTTAGTTAGCAGCGCTCCACGATGTTTTCCATCGTTAATAGAAATGATCGGATTTTTAAAACAGATATGGGGTTCATTATTCCAGTCGAGGAAATTGATCTTTGCATTTTTGAGATCTGTTGGATGACAATCTGTCTGTTGCGAACCGACCGGGATGAATTCATATCGAGCTATGGCATTTATAACAATTCCGTCAATATCAACTTCAACAATTTTATCAATTTCAGGATGAAGGTAATAAATCCACTTGAGTGTTTGAATATCACCCTCGGATAAGAGCAGGTATTTTGTGGTAGTTTTAAGTGTTTTATCGAAGTGTTGGATTGTTTTACTGATAATTGCGGCAGTTTTTTGTAAATCTATCTGTGCTTCATCTCTATTACTCTGTTGTAAATGTTTTTCCAATGTTGTGCTGAAAAATTGGCTACCAACCAGTATTGGAATGAGTGCTACTGCAAAAAAGGCAAAGAAAATTTTGTAGAAAAGCTTCACTTTCATCGGATGATACGATCTGATTGCCGCAGAAAGGCAGCCGGCATGGTAATCCCCAGAAGGTTGGCTTCACGAAGTGATATAATCAACTGAAGGTTTCTGGTTCTTTGTACAGATAATTGACCAGCAGGAGTTTGTGAGAGGATTTTGTTGACCATTGTTCCTGCTTGTCGACCAACTGCAGAAAAAGTTGGACTGTACCCCATAACCCCTCCTTTTATCAGGAGGGTATTGTCAACCACCATCATGGGAAGTTTATATTTTCTTGATAGCGTTACCAAGTCTGTAAAAAAGGAGACGACCAGTGGATCAGGTAGCATGAAAATGCCCTGGATCTTACTGTCAAAGCTTTTCAGTAGCAGATCCATTTCTAATTGATTGCTAACATTATATTCTGTGATCATAAAATTAAGTTTGTTAGCCGCCGGGATGACAATTTTTTTGACCGGGTTGCTGAGCCAATCTTCACTGTGATTGTAAATCAGCGCAATTCTTTGCAGTTGTGGAAATGCCTCTCTGAACAGTTCCAGTTCCTTGGGGATAATGGCAAAAGCGTTGTAGCTAATACCGGTTATGTTGCCCCCTGGTTTCTGTAGTGAGTGGACAATCCCTGATCCCAGCGGATCGGCAACCATGGTGAAAACAACCGGTATCGGTTTGGTCCCCTGAAGAGCTTTTTGAACTGCCAATGTAACCGGTGTTGTGATCGTTAAAATCAGGTCACAATTTTGTTGGTGAAGGGCATTAATTATTTCTGGTATGGATGACAGGTCTTTCTTTAAATCGTAGACGAGGTAGTGGATATTTACCCCTTCATGAAAACCTAGTTGTGCAAGTTTACTTTTCAGACCCTGCTGAGTATCAAGAAACTGCGTGTCAAATGCTATGGTAGCAATCGTGAACTGTTTATTTTGGGTGGTTGTAAATCCTGAAGCTGGCAGCAGCAATGAAGAGAAAAAAATAAGACACATAAATGCGAAAGTTGAAAAGCGCACAATTTTCTCCAAAGTCGTGAATATCAGGAATTTTCTGTTGGTATCGATCAGCTGTTTGACAATAACTGTCTTATATCAGAGCAATATTATCATAGTATCCCTTTAATGCAATAAGTATTAAAAAATATTGTTTATTATTTTGTAATGTTTGTTTTGAGCGGAGAGGTTTGATAAAAATAATGAATCAATAATTCTTATATTGAATAACGCTCTTTCGTCATATTCAGGATGGCAATCGCAATCAGAATAATGATGGCAAGGGTGTAGAGAGGAATTGTGAAACTACCGGTTTTATCGTAAAAATATCCGGCAAATAGTGGTGCTACGGCCCCGGGTATATTGGCAGAGAACAGCCATCCATAAATAGACCCAACTTTATCTGCACCCCAGACTCTGGCCACCGACCCGGCATAAATCACCAGAACTCCGCCGTAGTTAAATCCGGCAATTGCCGCAAAAATCTGCAATCCCAATGGCGAGGTGACAATAAAGGGGGAGGCAAATAATAGCAGCGCCTGGGAGAGAAGATTAAGCTGGATGATACTGCGGCTGTCAAAGCGGTCGAATATCCCTCCCCATGCAACTCTGCCGATAGCGTTGGCAATGGCAAAAAATGAGACGGCACTCACCCCGGTCATCAGTGTTGCTGCTTTGTAGAATTCTTTGATGTTGGCGTTGATGGCGAATCCGGCAGCCAGTCCGGTAAACATCGCAAAATAGAGAATGATAAAACGTTTATCGGTCAGCACTTCACGAAAACCAAGTTTAATTGTATCCGCTTTGGAAAAATTGGGCGGGTTTTGCATGAAAAAACCGGAAAAAACAATGAGAACCAGAAAAACAATGCCAAAATATCCGAACAAGGTGAAGGGGGTAAGGTTGAGCTTGATCAGGTAGCCAGCCACGGTACTGACCAGTGCGGCTCCGCCACCAAACCCTGCTACAGCAACTCCGGTGACCAGCCCCTTATTGTTGGGGAACCATTTAATACAGGTGGAGATCGGGACAATGTAGGCGATTCCTGCTCCGATACCGGCAATGACACCGTTGCCAAGGATCGTATAGTTGAAGTTATAGATCCCGAAAGATGAAATAAGCCAACCGCTGCCAAATAAAATCCCGCCAGTAATAGCCGCGAGCCGGGGTCCGAATTTGTCGACCAGAGTGCCGGAGAAGATCATTGTGAGTGGGAAAATAAAATAAAATACTGAAAATGGAATCTGTGCCTGCGCTTGAGAAATCCCCATTAACGATTTTAAGTTTTGAACGTAGACAGACCAGGAGTAGGTTGCCCCGAGACAAAGTTGCATCAGTAGGGCCGAGAGGATGATCATGATACGCATTTGTTTGCTCCCGTAGGGAAGGATTTGATGGAATCAAACTATGTCCATTTTTGAATATTGTCAACAAACGGTTTTTGTTACTATGCTGAATCTGCAGAACAGTTTGATAAGAGATTCTGGTACGGAGTTTGGTGATGGGTGAGAAAAAACAGGTATTGAATGATTCTTCAGAGTGGGAAGAGATCTGCGAACGGTGTGGTCGTTGTTGTTATGAAAAATATGACTACCGGGGGAAGATTTTTTACAGCGATACCCCCTGTGAATATCTAGATACAAAAACCAACCAGTGCCGGATCTACGCACAACGTTCTGAAATCAACCCGGGATGTGTCCGTTTAACCCCTGAATTGGTTGTTTCAGGAATCCTTCCACCCGATTGTCCCTATGTGACACGATCGAATTCTGTAAAAAATGAAGAGTGATTTTCAGTTATTATAGAGTATTTTATGTAAGTTTACGACATTTCCAATCACCAAAATGGCCGGTCTTTGCGCGTTTGCAGATGCTTCGGCAAGATGTTCTAAGTCAGTGATAGTTGTCTGTTGCTCCGGTCGTGATGCATTGGAGATGATTGCCACCGGAGTGGTTTTATCTACTCCAGCGTCGAGGGCATTTTCTGCAATTTGTGCCGCAAAACTGAGTCCCATTAAAACCACTGTCGTATGGTTTGGAATTTTCAACAGGGGAAGCCAGTCAGTATTAATTTTATTACCGGCTAGATGGGCAGAAACGACCGACATATTAGTTGCATAACCGCGTGCTGTCGGGGGAATTCCAGCACAACTTGGACCGGCAATTGCCGAGCTGATTCCATTGATCACTTCGACCCGGATTCCTCTCTTGATGAGATACTCGGCTTCTTCGGCTCCACGACCAAAGATATAAGGGTCACCACTTTTCAGCCGGGCGACTTTTAATCCCGATTTTGCCTGCTCATAGATCATCTGATTAATCTGTTCTTGCGGATAACTATGGACCCCTTTTTGTTTGCCAACTGAGATCCGTTGTGCATGTTGTGGCACCAGATCAAGAACGTCCTGGGTGATGAGATGGTCGTAAAGAACGACATCGATCTGCTGGATGGTTCGATAGGCTTTCAGGGTCAGGAGATCAATATCTCCCGGGCCACAACCAATCAGGTAGACGGTTGCAAGAAGTTTCTGACCTTGTTCTTTTGTCTCTGTACTATTGATAATTCCCAGATGCCGATTTTGACCAGTTTTCTCCAGAAGGCTTTCTATTTTTGCCGGAATAACGGTGGCAATTTTATCTCTGACTACCTGGCCAAGGGCAGGGCTGTGGCCATCGGTTGAAACTGCAATTTTCAGGTTCCCATAATTTAGCAGTGATGAAAAATAAAAGTCACAAAGATCCGGTTGATCAACACAGTTGTAGAGGAGAAAACGGTGCTTTTTCTCCTTAAGAACCAGATCAGTTACTTCTGTATTCCCGGTAGCATCGACAATGATTGGTGCATTTTTCAGATCTTTCTCGGTGAGTTTCCTTTGGTAGATTTCGATATCTAATTGTTCAATTTCCGGACAAATTTCTGCGGCAATCAGAGTGAAAGCTATATTGTTTTTAAGCAGGACTCTGGCTTTTTGTAGTGCAACAGAGCCACCACCAATCAGTAAGATTTCTTGATTTTTTAGCAGTACAGGGAGTGTTCCCATGTGTAGATCCTCTATTTTAATCGTGTTTCAGGGTTCGTTATTCAAATTTAGAGATGAATATGGAGCGGAATGCTACGCTTTGAGAAAAAATCCTGCAACTTGTTTTTCTT
>CAZGKZ010000009.1:6130-16200 GCA_964526315.1 uncultured Geobacteraceae bacterium | reverse complement strand
CGCCGATAACTCCGATAACCGGGTGTTTCATACTAATATTCCTCTCTTTTTACCATTTAAATAACAGGTTAATTTACCGATTTAATTGAGTGTTCCCTTTAATTGTCCACACGCTGCAGAAATATCCTGCCCTTTGCTGGCACGCAGAGTTGCCACGATATCCCGCTGTAAAAGGTAACTTTGAAAGGTTTTGATCGACTCTGCTGTCGGAGCTTTAAACTCAGCAGCAGCATGTTCATTGTAGGCAATCAGATTCACTTTACTGCGCACTCCGTGCAGCAACTTGACCAGTCGCTTCGCATCAGCCAATGTATCATTAACTCCAGCGATCAGAATGTATTCAAAGGTCACCCGTTGTTTAGTCACAAGAGCGTAGTCCCGGCAGGCAGCCATGAGTTCGCTGAGAGGATAACGTTGATTGATCGGCATCAACTGGCTGCGAACCTCATCGGTTGTAGCATTAAGCGAGATGGCCAGATGTACTTTGATCCGTTGACTCAGCTCTTTTATTTCAGGAACCAAACCACACGTTGAAAGGGTAATTCGCCGTGTACCATAACCTAACCCATCGTCCAGATAAAATATCTGCAGCGCCTTAACGACGTTATCAAGATTATGCAACGGTTCACCCATCCCCATCAGAACAATATTTCCTATCGGGCCATCCTGTAACGCCGCGCAGACCTGGTTAACAATTTCCTCAGGACGCAGATTCCGCGCCAAACCGAATGTTCCTGTCATGCAGAACTGGCACCCCATGGCACAACCGACCTGTGTCGAAATACACAAAGTGGCACGATCTTCGTCCATCGGAATTTTGACCGCCTCAACCGATTCACCATCATCCAACCGGAACAGGTACTTTCGAGTACCATCCTGACTGGTTTCGACAAATTCCGGCTCCAAAGTTGAAATTATCGCCTGTTCCGCCAGTTGTTGACGAAATTGTTTTGCCAGATCGGTCATTTCTGAAAAATCGGTCATATGGCGCTGATAGATCCAACGCAAAACCTGCTTGGTCCGATATTTTTCTTTACCAAACGAAGAGAGAAATGCTTCCAGCTCTTCACGATTCAAACTCTTCAGATCGATCTTATCTTTACTCAAGGAGACCCTCATATTTTCCTGATATCAATTTCAACCACACAAAAAGCCCTCCGGAATATTACCGAAGGGCTTTCTGAGAAACAAGCTATTTAACCGATCAGAATTAAAGCAGTTCCAGACCGTTGAAAAAGTAGCCAAGTTCAAATGCAGCAGTTTCAGGAGCATCAGAACCGTGGGTGGCATTTTCACCAATGTTACTACCAAATTCTTTGCGCAGTGTGCCATCAGTAGCATCTGCCGGATTGGTAGCGCCCATCAAATCACGCCATTTAGCAATTGCACCCTCAGCTTCAAGAGCCATAACAATACAGGGGCCACTACTCATAAAATCAGTCAGCTCACCAAAGAAGGGGCGCTCACTATGGACAGCATAAAATCCCTCTGCTTCAACTTTACTCAGATAGAGCTTCTTCAGCCCAACAACCTTAAAACCTTCAGCATAAATCCGTGCCAGAATTTTTCCGGCAGATCCTGCTGCAAAAGCATCGGGTTTAATAATTGCGAATGTTCTTTCCATGATATTTTCTCCTTGTTTTTTAAGTATTTCAATCGAGGCGGGTTCTATCATCCACACCGGCAAGTGTCAAGGACTTAGAATCACTCACTCTGCCAATTCAAGTAATAACGGGATCACCTTACGCAGGGCAGTTCCTCGATGACTGATCCGGTTCTTAATCTCCAGTGACAGTTCTGCTGTGGTCTTCCCATATTCAGGAACCAGGAACAACGGATCATAACCGAAGCCATCCGTCCCTCGCTCTTCACGCAGAATTAAACCGGAAATTTGACCGCTGTAGGTTTCACACCGACCATCCGGCCATGCCAGCGCAACCACACAATGGAAAGCCGCTTGCCGTTCAGCATCAGCAACTCCGCTCATTTCCTGTAAGAGCTTGGCATTATTTGCAGCATCATCTCCCTGCTCCCCAGCATACCGGGCTGAGTAGACTCCTGGTGCACCATTAAGAGCATCGACAACCAATCCACTATCATCGGCTAACGTAAGGTAACCACTGAAACGTGCCATTTCCAGGGCTTTTTTTTGCGCATTAGCAGAAAAAGTCGCCCCGTCCTCTATCACCTCTGGTGGATTGGTAAGTTGATCAAGCCCAACAATTTCAATGGCCGAATCGTCCAGAAGCTTTCTGATCTCTTTCAACTTACCCTGATTACCGGTCGCAACCAATAATTTCATAATTCCAGCTCCAACGACTGCCGTTGCAGATCGGTCAACTGAACACAGCCATCCAAAGCTAAATTACGTAACTGATCCAGTTCTTCAAGTGAGAAAGGCTCCTCTTCAGCTGTTCCCTGCACCTCGACAAATTTTCCTGAACCGGTGATCACAAAGTTCATGTCAACATCGGCGTTGGAATCCTCTACGTAATTCAGATCCAGCAGAGGTTGTCCCGCTACAATACCGACACTGATAGCCGCAACACTATCTTTCAGTGGGATCTCCTTCAAGACCCCACGATTGACTAATCCATTCAGTGCATCATAGAGGGCAATATACGCCCCGGTAATTGATGCAGTTCGGGTTCCACCATCAGCTTGCAGCACATCACAATCAATTTGAACGGTGATTTCTCCCATAGCCTTAAGGTTCGTAACCGCACGCAATGAACGACCTATCAAACGTTGTATCTCCTGAGTTCGCCCAGAAATTTTCCCTTTGGCGGCTTCTCGCATAGAACGGGTGTGGGTCGCACGGGGTAACATACTGTACTCAGCAGTGACCCAACCACGCCCCTGCCCGCGCATAAACGGAGGAACCCGTTCCTCAACTGACGCGTTGCAGAGAACTTTAGTTTCACCACAGCAAACCAACACTGAACCTTCTGCATATTTAGTATATTGGCGTTGAAAACTAATTGGTCGCAATTGATTCTGTAAACGGCCATCAGACCGTTGATTATTATTTGACACTCTCTATTTTCTCCTTGGATAACTCAGCATAACGGTGAATACCGCTGTAAAGTGCTTGCACAATTTTATTTTGATAAACAGGACTCTGCAATTGTTGCAGCTCTTCCGGATTACTTAAAAAACCAAGCTCAATTTGCACGGTCGGTAAATTTCCCCGTCCCAGCGACAACCGGGATGATGGGTAGATACCACGAACCTTGATACTGCTCTCCTGCAAAGAGAGAGCTATTTTTTTAGCGAGGATCAAACTGTCACTCTCTAATGATTCAGTATTTTCCCCAGCGGGATTGGTCTGAGTCATCTCGTCTGCCCGGATAAACAAGGTGACCCCATTTTGTTGTGGAGAAAAAGCGGCCTGAGCATGGATGAGAATCCACAGATCGACATCTTCTTTCGATGCAGATTGGAGCCGCTGCTCCCTAGTCAGTTCATAGTCACCATCCCGACTTAAATAAATTGGAATTCCCAGTTTCATTTTCAACTGTTTCGCCAGTTTTTCAGCGACATCCAGATTGAGCTGTTTCTCCTTATATCCAGAAGGAGCAATAACCCCGGTATCCAACCCACCGTGCCCAGGATCTATGGCAACAGCACGGATCAAAGGTCCATTTGCCGGGGTTTTCTTATTCAGAAAAAAAGCAAACAATTTCTCTATAGTTGTTTCTTCTTTAACTGGAGTATTGTCAATATCGGGATCAAGATTACGGAAATAGATCGATCGCCCCGTCAATTGTGCCAACTGGTTGAGAATGAAGCTATCAGTGACGCGGAGACGACCATCAATAAAGCGTGGTTTCTCTGCCAAAGGGTAATACTCACCCCCAATTTTCAAAAAACTGCTGCCGGGGGAAATTTCTGCCACACCATGCCTGGTCTTTATAAAAAAACTATGTGAAATAGAGTTCCAGTGCCCGGTCAAACCCACAGCATCCAAAGCATCTTCAATGGCAATATATGGGATCCCCTGTTGCTGATAAACATCCTCCAATCGAACTGGATTTTTGCCGCGCAGAGCAATGTCAACTGCAGCAACAGCCGAATCCAATGGCAGGAGCAAACAGATAAAAATAATGAAGAAACGCATGATCTCTCTCTGAAAGACGGGATAAAGATTGTCCATTAGCAAATAGCTTATTCCATTCGGATATTCTGGTGAGACACTAGCTTAGCCTTCTGTGTTCTGTCAATCGATGGACGAGGAGACCATCGGGACAAAAATAATCAGATGAGCGGTTCACCTGAGACAATAGGCAGATTAAGGGCGTGGAACATCCTCTTTGTCAGGAGTCGCTCCAGATCCTGCTGAGCTTGATCATCTTCACCAACCTCACGAACCTGCCCTCCCGCAACCATACCATGACCTCCGGCGGTCCCAATTCCTATGACCATCTCTTGAATGACTAATCCAAGTTTAGCTTTCGGATTTAAAGAGCGCATCGACAAAATCTGAGTCGTATTGAACCACCCCATCCCGAGGACCCAGTTCACCCCCTGTTGACGTAATAAAAAATCAGCTAATTCAGCAACAAGGTCGGGATTTTCAACTTTCTGTAAATTAAAAACCAACATCTCGCCATAGACTCGGGCATTTTTGAGTGCTGTGAAAAAAGTAGAAAAATAGTTACGTGAGACCTGAGGATGAATAATATTGTAGAGTATTTGGTTATTGGAAAGTGGCAACAACTTCAAGTAAGCTTCACGATCTGCCTTTGACCATTCACGTCCAAGATCCTGAGTCTCTGATTTAATTGCATAAAATAGGCTGGTTGCCAGCTTGGTATTAATCGATACATCCTGATTGTTAAGATATTCATAGAGAATTGTTGCAGAAGCACCATAGTCTTCACGAATATCGACCCAAAAGATATCTCCATACTCTTTTTTGGGTGGATGGTGATCTATTACCAGGTGAACCGGTTGATCTGCAGGCAAAGAATTATTTCCGGCATCCGGCTGGGTATCAACTACACAGACAACTGCAAACTGTGAAAGGGTAAGCTCGCTAATCGGCACCAGAGTAATTTCCAGAAGTTCAACCATCTGCCTATTTTCACTCCGGCCAATCACTCCACCGTAAGAGAGAACCGCATCCTGACCGGTTTTCATCAGAATAAGATGGCGAAGAGCCACAGCGGCAGCAATTGAATCAGGATCGGGGTTATCGTGACAGACAATCAGAATTTTTCCCCGGCCACGCAACCATTCAATCATACTGGCAACCGAATCCGTCATGGCAGTGGCATCAACAACTGAATGTCCATCTGAATCAGAAATAAAATCTGGTGTTTTCATCACAATCCTTCATAACTGGATAATTTCAACCGGACTATCAGCAATTGATTCCACTCCGTCAAGAATCCCCCAGGGAGAGCTTTCAACAACGGCAACAGGAACATCAAGAGACTTTTTAATATTTTCAATATTGATATCATCAAGAAACAGTCCCCCCCCATCCTTTAACATAACATCCGGGATAAGCAGACCATCGCCAAGGGAAAGCCCCCGCAGCTGCTGCAACAAATCGTTACCGGTGATTAATCCTGTCACCGTGATATCGGGGCCAAAGAAATGATTATCAATGGCGATAACTTGAAGTTCAATCCCCGACCTGGCACTGAACTGCTCAGCATACTGAATCAGCTCATCTTGAAACAGACGGCCAGTCACCAGGGTTATTTTATCCAGTTCCAAAGCCTCAACTTCCGGTAAAACTTCCATTGTCTGATGGCGAAATTGAGCGATTAACCCGACCCCGTTTTCAATCTGAGGAAAATCTTCATAATCTGTGAACGAGGGGATCTGTTGTTCTGCCAGAAGATAGAATTCATCCGCAGCAAAAACAAAACGGGTCCGATGCTGAGATAAAAATTCATCCTGATATTGATGTATCAATCGTAAACAGGATGTTGCATCCTGATGAGTCACCTTTTGTAACTGTGGTAATTTATTCCGATATTGGGTCAAACCAACAGGGACAATTGCGACAGAAGCAACTTGAGGGTAAAATCTAGCCAAATCCTCAATGGTCTGCTCTAGCGCTGTCCCATCGTTGATCCCAGGACAGAAAACCACCTGACAATGGAGTTCTATTCCGGCATTAACCAGACGTTCAATTATGGGGATGATGTCTGGAACTTCGGTACCTAGGAGTATTTTACGGAGAGAATGATCGGTCGCATGAACTGAAATATAAAGGGGGGAGAGCTTATCACGAATAATTCTCTGCAGATCAACTTCACTTAAATTGGTCAAGGTCATATAAGACCCGTAGAGATAAGAAAAACGGTAATCTTCATCTTTAATATAAAGGGTTTTTCGCATCCCTTTTGGCAATTGATGGACGAAGCAAAACAGGCACTGGTTGCCACATTGAAGGGGCTGCGATTGAACCATGTTGATACCGAGAGCCTCATGTTGATCCTTCTCCAGATCAAGTTCCCACAAATCATCGTTCGACCTGAGAACTGTCAACGATAGCTGTTTTGACCCTATATGAAGGTGATAATCAACAAGATCAGTCATTTCATGGCCATTAATACTCAACAACCTGTCCCCGGCAATAAGCCCAAGTTCTGCCGCGTAGCTATTGGGTTCAACAGATTCAACCCTTAACATTGATAATTTCTTTCTGTATGGGATGGAGCTTAAAACAACAGGGGCGGCACCATCGGAACCGCCCCTGAAAAGATATAACGCTAAAAAAGTCTAATCACGGCCACCATGCAACCGGAAACTTCCATCTGCAGAGGTAATTGAACTCACTGCATGTTTGTAAATTAACACATCACCTGCACATTCTGCCAAAATACAAAAACTGTCAAAAGACTTGATGTATCCCTCCACTTTTTCTCCTGTCATCATGACCAGAGAAACTTTAACCCGCTCTTTGCGAGCCTGATTCAAGTATTGATCTTGAATATTAAATGGTGATTTTGGCATATCCTCTCCTTTACTCAAGTAAAAATTCATCAATAGATTTTACTACTTTACCAGACTTCATTGAGGAATCAACCCAAATAATGTCCGCCTCTTTTCTGAACCAGGTCAACTGTCTTTTCGCATATTGGCGAGTGTGCTTCTGAATATCATCGCTCATCTGCTCTGCATTGATTTCTGCTATTAAATATCGAACCACCTCCCGGTATCCAAGGGTCTGTAAAGTTTTCAGTTCAAATGAGTAATCTTCGACCAGTCCTCTGACCTCATCGACTAATCCGCTGGAGAGCATCTGTCCGGTTCGCTGGTTGATTCGCGAATAAAGTTCGGAACGGGGGAAATCAGGAGCCAATTTTAGAACTCGATAGGGTTGCTCTGAAAAGCTGTGTTCAGCTTTTAATTCAGATATTTTTCGACCGCTGACAATACACACCTCAAGCGCTCTAACTATTCGGATAAGATTATTAGGGTGTATCTCCGCAGCAGCAACAGGATCAACTTGCTGCAGTTCCCGGTATAGACTCCCTGCCCCCTCCTCTTGTTCGCGCTGATGTAACTGCTTGCGTAATTTTTGGTCTGCTGATGGTAAATCGGCCAGTCCGCCTAATAGTGCCCGGATATAAAGACCGGTACCACCAACAATACAGGGGATATTTCCTCGAGCTGTAATCTGTGAAATCAGGGGGCGGGCCAGGTCAACAAAATCTGCGACTGAAAATTCCTGATCTGGATCGACCAGATCAATCATATGGTGGGGAATAATAGCTTGTTCAAAGCTGGTTGCTTTTGCTGTACCAATATCCATCCGGCGGTAGACTTGTCGTGAATCAGCCGAAATAATTTCCAGTGGAAACTTTTCAGCTAAGGAGAGGGCCAAAGCCGTCTTACCAGATCCCGTTGGGCCACAGACGACCAATACCGGTAATTTATCAGCGAGAGGGTCCATTATTGACGCCGGAACAGACGTTCAATTTCGGTCAATGTCATACGCTGAATCACCGGTCGGCCATGGGGACAATTTGCTTTAAAGTCGATTCGATCAAGCTCCTGAAACAGAGCCATGATCTCCATGGTAGAAAGAGCTTGATTAGCACGGATAACGCTGTGACAAGCCATCAGTATCAAAACTTCATCGATAGACTCACGCAGCTGTGCGGTGTGGCCAATCCGCTCTAATTCAAGAGCAATATCGACGACCAGTCCAGAAACATTCTGTTTTTCCAATAACTGCGGAATCGCCTTCAAAGCAAAGGATTTCCCCCCAAATGGTTCAATCTCAAAACCAAGCATCTCTAATTCATGTCGATTTTCACCCAACGCAGTGGCACTATTAAAATCAAGCTCCAATACTTCGGGAAAAAGTAATGTCTGACTGGGAATTTTTCCAGCCGTATAAGCATGACGTAGTTTTTCAAACCCCACCCGTTCATGCGCAGCATGTTGATCAATTAAAATCAGATCGGAACCATCCTGACAAAGGATATAGCTGTGGTGGTACTGTCCAAGTATTTGCAGACGAGAAAAGAATCCAGAAGATTCACTCCCTGGCAGGATATATTGGGTAGAAGCTGTGAAGTTCTCTGGCGGAGCAGGTTGATCTGGAGAATAGCTCAATGAAGAGGACGACATAGCAGGACCAAATTCATTCTGTCGGGAGGTCACCAGCGGAGGCGAATATTGATCCGAAGCCTCCCTGACGAAATTGCTGGTCTGCCGGCTATCATCCAGGTTAGCTGCTTGAGTTTGTGACAGAGACACATCGTTATCTGCTTGTCCGGTAACCTGGGTATCAGCCTTCGTATCCAACCATCCTGCCGGACGGAGTGTCTGGCGTAAACTTTCTGCAATAAAATCGTGGATTTTGGATTGCTCACGAAAGCGGACTTCATGCTTGGTGGGATGGACATTAATGTCAATCTGAGCCGGATCAATTTGTAAAAACAGCACAACAACCGGATAACGCCCCTTCATCAGCAGATGACGATACCCATCCATAACAGCATGCTGCACAACCCGATCACGGATATAACGACCATTGATAAAAGTGTAAATATGGGATGCCGCTGAGCGAGTCAACTGCGGTTGGGAGATTAAACCGGTCAATTGTAAATCTGCGCTATTCTGTATGTCGACCGGCAACAGATCTGACAGCAGTGATCGTCCCAATAAAGCGGCAACTCGCTCCCGCACACCCTTTTCACGCCGCAAATCAACCATTATCCGTTCATTATGCTTCAGTCGGAAACTGACTGCCGGATTAGCCAATGCCTGTTTCGTTACAACATCGGCCGCATGCCCCAGTTCCGTCTGCTCTTTACGGAGAAACTTCTTACGGGCAGGTAAATTGAAAAAAAGATTTCTGACCTCGATGGTGGTTCCCTGTGGAAATCCAACTTCGGTGGCAGATTTAATTTTGCCCCCTTCAGCATAAATCTGTTGCCCAAGGCCTTCATCATTATCAGACGTCGTGAGGCGCAACCGTGAAACAGAAGCAATAGAGGCCAAGGCTTCGCCACGAAAACCCAAGGTGGTTAAGGCAAAAAGATCGGTATCAGTACGAATTTTACTTGTTGCATGGCGTTCAAACGAAAGAAAAGCATCCTGCCGATTCATACCGCAGCCATTATCTGAGATTCGAATTAACCGTTTTCCACCAGCTTCCAACTCAATCAGAATATCCGAAGCACCTGCATCAAGAGAGTTCTCAAGTAATTCCTTAACGACCGAAGAGGGGCGTTCAACCACCTCTCCTGCTGCAATTTTATTACACAGAGCTTCAGGTAAAATATGTATTTTTGTTTCCATGCGCACCATTATGACTTCTTGATTTAAAAAAAGCTAGCGGTCGAAAGTATTCTCGACCGCTAGCTCAAACAAAAATTAATATTTTAAAACGAGGGGGTTCCCCTGACACTATTTTCCTTCCAACCCATCAAAGATGATCTCAATATCGTCCAAATCATCATCGTCCAAATCATCCTCATCATCAGAAATCAAGGTTAAGCCAACAGTAATTAAACCAAGATCCTCTACGACACTATTAATGATTTCTACTGTGACTTCTGTCTCATGACGTAAGTATGTTTCAAACAGTGCAT
>CAZGKZ010000009.1:0-6030 GCA_964526315.1 uncultured Geobacteraceae bacterium | reverse complement strand
ATGATTTCTACTGTGACTTCTGTCTCATGACGTAAGTATGTTTCAAACAGTGCATTATCACAAATCGTATTAATCAATCTGGGGACACCCCCAGAGTATTTATGGATTGAAATCAATGTCGCATCAGAGAAAGGAGAAACTTCGCAGTTGACCACTTGGAGTCGATATTTTATGTATTCCAGGGCAGCTTCAAGAGAAAATGGTTTCAAAGTATACTTGAAAGCAACCCGCTGAGCTAATGGAGCATCTAACTTCATCACATCATCGAGCTCGGGCAAGCCGAAAAAAATAATATTGAGAAGTTTTTTGTCGGGTATTTCTAAATTCAAAAGTCCACGGAACTCTTCCATCAATTCCCGCGACTGCAACATCTGTGCTTCATCGATCAAAACAACCGCTTTACGCCCCTCTCCTTCAATTTCCAGAAGGCGCTCATAGAGCTGTTTCAACATTTTCAAAGGACTTGGATCGGGATTTCTAACCCCTAACTGTGTACAGATACGGGACATGATCCATTCAGGAGTAATGGCAGAGTGAATCATCACCAACAGTGACGATTCATATTTTTCATAGGGGAGGTTATCCAGCATCCGTCGGGCTAGAGTCGTTTTTCCGGTTCCAACGCCACCGACTAATACTGCCAGTCCCTTGTCTGAATCAACCGAATATTTCAGTCTCAAAAGGGCTTGGTTATGTTGATCACTGTCGAAATAAAACTTATCATTCGGTGCATTTGAAAATGGTTCGCGCTCAAAGTTAAAGTGGTCGGTGTACCCCATAAAGGCTCCAAGGCAAAAACAACAGGCTGACTAAAGAAAAGAAATTCGGTTTTTTTTCTCTTCTACTACAACCTGAGAATCATCATCAATACCTAAAGTCTCTTTCAATAAAGAAACCTTATCCCTGACGTCCCGGTAATTACTATCTTGGGAAAAAACATTCTGATAACTGATCAATGCATCATTGGTGCGTTCAGCCCGCTCATATAAAAGTCCTAATTCATATCCGAGGTTCAACCGTTGGATAGCCTCTAACTCGGGAGAATCAAGTGCTTGCTGAAACATCAATTCTGCTTTTTCATAATCTTGTTTATCTGAAAAACTGAGCCCTTTCAGAGTTTGACAATCCACATAGCGGGCCGGTTCACGCTCGGCTTTTTCAAACTCACTGATGGCATCATCCAATAGTCCCATCTCACGATAGGCAATACCTAAATTATAATGGGACTCCATATCGTCAGCAGCTATTTGCTCATCAACATCCGTTTTAAAAATCTTTTTTTCAACAGCTTCATCGGTCTGTAGGGAATCGAGATCAAAATCAAAATCGCTATCAGAAAGACCATCGAACGCCGGAGACAATGAAGAACTCTTCGGCTCCACGGTTGGCGACACCTGATCTTGATTGAGCAGAGACTCGATCTCTTCCAACTTCTGAGCACATTCAATAGATCCAGAATCATAAGCCAGAATATCACGACATAATTTTTCCGCCTCTACGTACAAACCCTGCTGAATGTAGAATTCTGCCTCTTCTAAGTCAGCCTGCAGGTTATGTTCAACCGCCGGTGGCACTATATCAGAGCTATCATCTCCCAAATCAAAAGATAAATCCAAATCATCGTCTTTCGCCTGAACGAGATCCAGACTGTCATCAATATCTAATTCAATAATAGAATCAGTCCCGACAGTTGTACCGGTAGAATTACTATCAAGAGATTGCTCTAATTCGAGGTCAATAGAATCCTCTTCAACAATATCAAAAGATAAATCGCTGTTCTCATCAGTTAACTCAAGATCAACAACTGAGTCAGAAATATCTTCATCAGCGATGCCAAGCAAAGAGTCAGAGAGAGTTTCATCAATAAGTATCTCATTGGCTGTCTCATCACGCTCAGTGATAATATCGAGAAGCTTATCGCCATCACCGGTTAGTTCATATATTGAGTCCAATGTTTGAAAAACCGTCCTGTTATCGACAAGCTTTTCCTTGAGAATCTCATAGAAGTCTTTCAAACGATCCAATCGATCTGCCTTAAAAAAAGTGTCTTTCCACTCCTCCAATGTCTCCAATGCACGATCATATTGGGTACTGTCAATTTCACACTTAATCATTGACTCACGGATATCTAGATCAGTTGGATCCATATCCAGGAGTTGTTGATAAATGGCACAAGCTTTCTGCCAATCCTCTTGGTCAGAGTACCCCTGCCCCAGCAGTCGCAACAGATCAGGATCCTCTGGCTTATCCTTTATTAATTTTTCCAGAATGGTAACGCCCCTGCCAAAATCACTTTTCTCAAAAAAAGCGAGGGCCAGTCCCATCTGTAATTCTTTATTATTCGGGTAAAAGGGGAGAAACATTTTATAGAGCCTGAGGATTTTATCAAAATCCCCTTTTTCACTTAATATTTCCAGAACAGATTCAAGCTCAGAATACCCCTCATCTTTGCGCTCGTTACGGGCGTAAATTTCTGCTAGTTTGACGCGGATATTTAAATTATTGAGATCAATATCACGCATTTTTTCCAGCGTTTTAATCTCATCAGCGATCATCCCATTCCGACCGTAATAATCAACCAGATTACGGTATTCAGACAAAGCATTGCCAGTGAGACCCTGCTTTTCATTCAGTTCGGCAAGACGATTAAATAGGGCGATCTGCCCGGGATCGAGACGTTGCATTTGTTTGTAAATTGCAATCGCCTTCAGGTAGAAGCCATTGGTTGAAAAATACTTGGCAACAGCTTCATATTGTTCATAGGCTTCGGTATTTTTATTGGTCCGAACATAGAGTTCAGCCAACTTTTGCCGTGAACGGATATCGACAGGATCTAATTCGACAATCTTAGCGTAGTCCTTTATCGCCTTAGCAATCTGTTTTTTCTTCAGATTCTTTTGTGCAGATTCAAGTAATTTATCTTTATTCGTTGCCAAAAAAAACTCCCCAAATTATGCCATCTCTAAAATTTCAGGACAAAATGTACGCGGATTGATCGCATAGTGTCAAGTAAGACCACCAACTTATACGTCATCAGTAAGTTTTGTTGAATAATATTTTATTTCAAATGGAAGAATAACATATTTTAAGAACAAAGAACAATAATGAATAATGGTTTATTTAATTTTTTTTAGAATCTCAATCTCACTCACAGTTAAATGACGATAACTTCCTGATTTTACTTCATTTAAGTCTAAAAAATCCAAACGAATCCGTTTAAGTCTGACAACTGACAATCCAAGTTTCTCACACATCAACCGTACTTGCCGATTCCGACCTTCATGAATTGTCAGCTCAAACCAACAATTTGACCCGCTCGTTCTTATTTTCGCAACTTTTGCCGGTGCCGTTTTACCATCGTCAAGAAGTAATCCCTGCTCTAATTGTTTAACCATTTTAACAGTCAAAAAACCTCTAACCTTGACCAAGTAGGTCTTCTCAATGTGGTGACTGGGGTGACTAACCCGCTGTGCCAATTCTCCATCATTGGTCAACAACAATAACCCTTCGGTATTATAATCGAGTCGACCAACCGGAAAAAGGCGCTGCGGAATATCAGCAACCAGGTCGGTGACCAACCGACGCCCTTCAGGATCTTTAAGGGTTGAGACATAACCGCGTGGTTTATTAAGGAGGACCGTCACTTTTTCTTCAACGGTGGTCAAATCTTTCCCATTGACCCGGATTCGATCCACAGTCAAATCGGCTCGATCGCCCAATTTGGCAGGGTGACCATTTAAAATAACGTTCCCCTGCTCGATCCATTTTTCTGCCTCCCGGCGTGAAGCCAAGCCGGCCTGAGCAATCAATTTTTGGAGTCTTTCTGCCATTACAACACCTCAACAGAGTCAGGAGTTAAAGGATCGGCTGTGACTAATTGAGGATCAAGGTCGGTAAACTCTTTCAACGTTGGCAGGTCGGTCAAATCACGCAAACCAAACAATTCAAGAAACTGACGACTGGTTCCATAGATCAGAGGGCGTCCCGGTGCGTCTTTTTTGCCGAGAATGCGCAACAAATTTTTCTCCAAAAGAGTCCTCATCACCCCACCGGAATCGACTCCACGCAAATATTCTATTTCAGCACGGGTAGCGGGTTGTCGATAAGCAATAATCGCCAAAGTTTCCAATGCTGCAACAGAAAATCTGGGTACACGGTCCTTCTTCAGTTTACGTAACCAGGGGGCAAGCTCTGCGACTGTCCGAAACTGATACCCTCCGGCAACCTCTGCAAGATAAAAACCGCGTTCGCCAACCCCATATTGCTGCCGCAACTGTTCAACAATCGGCCTTAGCTGAGCCTTAGGCTGTTCAAGGAGAACACATAATCGATCAAGCGATATGGGAGAGTCAGAGGCAAAAATAAATGCCTCAACCAATTGTGACAAATTATCCATATCCCAGCAGCTCCTTTTCTGTGGAGAGTCTAGATAACTGTTCAGCTGTAACCACCAAAGTCAGCCAGATTTCACTAAAATCATTCACTTGATCAATACTGACAACCTGCATCCTTACCAGCTCCAGAGTTGCAAGAAAAGTAACAATTAATTCACTGCGATGAAATTCAGAAGAGAATATCTGCCGAAAAGAGAGGCGCTTCTGCTGCAATAATCTATCGGTAATCTGGTTAATAAAATCATCAACCGAAAGGGATTCCCGAACAACTTCATGGAAAATTTCTGCAGGTTTCTCTTTTAACAGCCGGTGGAAAGCATTGGCAAGTTGATAGATACCGATGACAACCTCATCATCCTCCTGCCCCTCAATACAACAATCCGACAATTGAAACTGTCCCGGGAAAACATCTCGTTCTAACTGTGGTAATTGCTGAAGAAGTTCGGCAATATCTTTGTAGCGCTGATACTCCAGTAAACGTTTCACCAACTCCGCACGAGGATCCTCTTCTTCCTCAACCAAGTCATCACTGACCGGCAACAACATCCTTGATTTAATATGAATAAGATTTGCCGCCATCAGCAGGAACTCACCGGCAATATCAAGGTCGAGTTGCTGCATCTTTTCAATAATTGTCAGATATTGCTCAGTAATTTCAACAATACGGATATCATAGATATCCATTTCATGACTTTTAATCAGATGTAACAGGAGATCAAGCGGGCCAGAGAAATTTTCCAAACGGATCTGAATCGCCATTTTGCTCAATGCCCAAATAGAAAACGGATAGATTGTTCAACCAAATGGGTCGAGTTTCCAGCCATAAAAACAACCAAAGAATTAATAATTGGTCCAAGAACCCGTGACCACACATCGGTGAAAAAAACCAAAAATAAAATCAAGACAAAACCAAACGGTTCCAGCTTGCTTACCAGTGCTGCCTGACGTTCCGGGAGGATTCCGGTAAGAACCCTGCCACCATCGAGGGGCGGTAATGGAATCAAATTAAAGACACCGAGCAGCACATTAATATAAAGACTGAAACCGAGCATCATTTTGACCGGAGTTGTGAATTGTTGGTAGAGCTGCGAATCCCCAAAGGAACTCAAATCAAGCAAACCTAATCCCCTCAATAACAGAGCAGATAATATTGCTAAAATTAAATTCGTCGTTGGACCTGCAAGGGCGACCCAGATCATATCACGGCGTGGGTGACGGAAATTTCCCGAGTTGACCGGCACTGGGCGCGCCCAACCAAAACCGAAGATAAAAATTGCAATTGTTCCGATCGGATCAAGATGTTTCAGCGGATTAAGGGTTAAACGTCCCAGCAATCGGGCCGTCGGGTCACCAAACCGTTCCGCAATATAGCCATGCGCAACCTCATGGAGAATAATTGCCAGAAGTGCCGGCACCAACATAATTGCGACTTTAGAAACAATTGTTTCCATACAGATTAAAACCTCGATATAAAGACTAAAACACTGAGACCAAGACAGAACTCAGTGTAAATTTTAAAGTTGGAGTAACGTTGGAAGTTCAACAACACTGTAGTGTAAGCGACAGCAGTATCCGGGTCAATATGTGTCAAAGTCAATCTGCTGTTGAAAAATTCTTTTGCACCAGTAAAATTTCT
>CAZGKZ010000008.1:0-16300 GCA_964526315.1 uncultured Geobacteraceae bacterium | reverse complement strand
AGAGTCTTGCTGGTCTTCCCAGTGGAGTGACTCTGATCGCCGGTGGTAAAGACAAAGGTGGGGATTACACCCTGCTCAGACCTTTATTGGAACAGAAGGTCGAATATCTGTTTCTGCTTGGCGAAGCCGCAGAAAAAATGGCGACAGAGTTATCCGGAAGTTGCGAGATCCGATTGGCTTCGGGGCTGGAGTCGGCAGTGGAAAACGCTTATACAGTGACCGCTCCCGGTGGAACCGTGCTCCTTTCCCCGGCTTGTTCCAGTTTTGATATGTTCCGCAATTATCAGGTGCGTGGTGACGAATTTGAGAGGTTGGTCCAACAGCTACCGGAAGAGCGGGTGACCTCATGACATTGCGGCGGGATATTGATACGACTCTCTTACTGTTAACAGTTTCTCTGACATGTATTGGTGTGGTGATGGTCTATTCTTCATCGGCCATTATGGCAGCGGATCGGTTTCATGACGGTTTCTATTTTCTGAAAAGACAGCTTGTTTATACTCTGGTTGGCTTCGTCTTGATGGCTTTTACCACTTATTTTAATTATAAAAATTGGCGAAAATTAGCAGTTATTTCCTTGTTGGTCAGTATTGTTCTGCTGGGATTGCTGTTTGTCCCCGGTCTGGGGGTGCGGGTTGGTGGGGCAATGCGCTGGTTACACTTGCCTGGATTAACGATACAACCGGCAGAAATTGTGAAGTTGGCATTGGTCCTCTATCTGGCCCACTCTCTGACCCGCAAAAAAGAGAAAGTTCGTTCACTGCTGAAGGGGTATCTCCCTTATATGATCGTTCTCGCAGTGTTGCTCGGGATGTTGCTGAAACAACCCGATTTAGGCAGTGCAATGATTATTGCCGGCGTGGCCATGGGGATGCTGGTTGTCGCCGGGGTTCGCTGGCGCTATCTTTTCCCGACGATTCTGATGACATTGCCGGTGGTCTACTTTTTGATCATGCAGGTTGAGTATCGTCGCCGAAGGATTATGGCATTTCTTGATCCCTGGGATGACCCTTTCGATACGGGCTTCCAGATTATTCAAAGTATGGTTGCTTTTGGTAAGGGGGGAGTGCTGGGTCAGGGGTTGGGAATTGGCGAACAGAAGCTATTTTATCTGCCTGAGGCACATACTGATTTTATTTTTTCGGTCATCGGCGAAGAGCTCGGTCTGGTTGGAACATTGATTGTAGCTGCACTGTTCCTGATGTTGATCCTTAGCGGTATCCGTATCGCAGCACATTGTCAGGATCCTTTTGGTCGGAATCTCGCCTTTGGTTTAACTTTATTGCTTGGCTTGGAAGCGTTTGTAAACCTGGCAGTTTGTATGGGTTTGTTGCCGACAAAAGGGTTGGCATTGCCGTTTATCTCTTATGGTGGCACCAGTTTGGTTGTGAGTCTGTTTGCTGTCGGGATCCTGTTGAATATTTCAAATTGCAACGAGGCCACCAAGTGAGGCTGCTGCTGGCCGGTGGCGGAACCGGTGGACATCTTTTCCCTGCGGTAGCATTGGGACAACTGTTGCAGCAACAGGATGAGAATTCCGCGATCCTGTTTGTTGGCACCAAACGTGGTCTGGAGCACCGTTTACTGCCAAAACTTGGTTTGCCATTGGCGACGGTTGATATGGTTGGCGTGGTGGGTCGAGGTTGGCGTGGCAAATTAGAATTAGCACCTAAGCTGACAAAGAGCCTTATCCAGGCAAAAATAATTATGCGCAATTTCAAACCGGATCTGGTGATCGGAGTCGGAGGCTATGCATCGGTTCCGGTGCTATTGATTGCAAAAATGACCGGGGTTCCATATCTGATTCATGAACAAAATGCGATTCCCGGCCTCAGCAACAGATTGCTGGGGAAGTGGGCAACAACAATTTGTCTCTCTTTTGCGAACAGCGGCAGTGGCTTTAACCGGAACAAAACCCTGGTGACTGGGAATCCATTACGGCAGGGTTTGGAGACTGTTCCTGCAACGGTTCCTCAACGAGGGAAGTTGCTGATCTTCGGGGGAAGTCGGGGAGCCCACGCAATAAATCAGGCGGTGCTGAAGATGTTGCCTTTGCTGCGCGACTGGAATGATCGGCCAGAAATAGTTCACCAGACCGGTGAAGAGGATTTATTGCAGGTGCAGCAGGGTTACCGCGATGCAGGGTTTGATCCTGAGCAGGTGATCCCTTTTATTGATGATATGGCGACCGCTTACAGTGATGCAAGTCTGGTGATCTGTCGTGCCGGCGCAACAACTCTGGCAGAGTTGGCAGTTTGTGGCCGAGCTGCAATTTTAATCCCGTTTCCTCATGCAACCGGAGACCATCAGACCGCGAATGCAAAAGCTCTGGAGAATGCCGGGGCGGCGATATCGGTTCCGCAAAGCGAATTGGTTCCCGAATCTCTTGCCGTTCTGTTGAAGAATCTCTGGAGCGATCAACAGACCCTACAGAGTATGGCTGATCAGGGTCGGCAATTAGGTTTCCCAGGTGCTGCGGAGCGGATCCTCAATGAGGCTCGCCGGCAGCTTGGAATTCCCCTGGTGGAGGAGAGATAGATGTACGGACGAATCAAGAAAATTCATTTTGTTGGGATTGGTGGAATCGGCATGAGTGGCATTGCTGAGCTGCTGTTAAATCTTGATTATCGTGTCTCCGGATCAGACTTGCGTGAATCCGATACAACCCGCCGGTTGGCAGGGCTTGGTGGTGAAATTGTGATTGGTCACCGTGCTGAAAATATCAATGAAGTCGATGTGGTTGTCACTTCCACCGCAGTTAAGGAAGATAACCCTGAGGTTGTCGAGGCGCTCCGGCAACATGTTGCGGTGATACCCCGGGCCGAGATGCTTGCCGAATTGATGCGGATGAAGTATGGCATCGCGATTGCTGGAACACATGGCAAAACGACGACGACCAGTATGATGTCAGTGGTGTTACATCATGCTGGAATCGATCCTACCGCAGTTATCGGGGGGAAACTGGATGCGTTTGGTTCTAATGCCAAACTGGGTCGGGGTAAATTTTTGGTGGCTGAAGCTGATGAGTCCGATGGCTCATTTATGCACCTGTCACCAACGATTGCCGTTGTGACGAATATCGATGCCGATCACCTTGATTTCTATTCAGGGATCGATGAAATTAAGCAAATATTTGTCGATTTCATCAATAAAGTTCCATTTTATGGTCGAGCAGTTCTGTGTCTCGATGATCCCAATATTCAGGATATTCTTCCCCAGGTTAAAAAACGTTTTATCACCTATGGGTTGACCAGCCAGGCCGATTTTCATGCCGAAGATCTTCAATACCGTCAGGGGCGCACCAGCTTCACTGCTTTTTACCAGGGAGAAGAGTTGGGAAGAATTTCCTTCCGGATGCCCGGCCGGCACAATGTTTTGAACGCACTTTCGGTTCTTGCCGTTGCTTATGAACTAGAAATTCCGTTTCAGACGATCCAGGGTGGATTCCGAAATTTTGGTGGCTTGCAACGCCGCTTTGAGTTGCGTGATGAAATCAACAATATCATGATTATTGATGATTATGGTCACCATCCTGCCGAAATCAAGGCGACTCTGAGTGCGGCCAAGAGTGGCTGGAACAAGCGTATCATTGCCATTTTTCAACCCCATCGTTACACCAGAACCGCAGCACTGTTTGAAGATTTCATGACGGCATTTTATCAGGCAGATAAATTACTGGTGACGGACGTTTATGCGGCAGGTGAGGAGCCGATTGCGGGGGCAACCGGGGAAGCTCTGGCCGAGGGGATAATTAAACATGGGCATAAATCGGTGGTTTATCGAGCTTCACTTGAGGAAGTAAGTGATTACATTGCTGAAATTGTTGAGCCCGGCGATATGGTGGTGACCTTAGGGGCAGGAAATGTCAATCAGGTTTGTCCTGTGTTGGCGGAAAAACTGCGGAACAGGGTTGTTAGAGGATGAGTTGTTTGTCTAAAAAAGAGCTGTTTGGAAAGACGATTGGCGTTCTGCTTGGCGGTCTGTCTGCAGAACGAGAGATCTCTCTGAAAACAGGTAACGCAGCACTACAAGCATTGCAGCAACTTGGTTATTCTGCTGTTGGGATCGATGTTAACCGGAATCTGCCGCAACAATTATCTGAGGCCGGCATTGAAGTCGCCTTCATTGCCTTGCATGGACGCTTTGGTGAAGATGGTCGGGTGCAGGGATTGCTGGAAATGTTGCAGATCCCTTACACCGGGAGTGGAGTTCTGGCTTCAAGTATTGCGATCGACAAGGTGGTGACAAAGCAATTGCTGATTTATCACAATTTGCCCACTCCGAAATTTGATTTTATGCGCCCCGGGGATTTAATAAATGATCTGCTGAAGCGCAATGATCGTTTGCCACTGGTGATTAAGCCCTCACGCGAAGGGTCGACCATCGGAATCACCATTGCCAGGGATACTGAAGCCTTGCGTTCCGGAATCGAAATGGCCGCTATTTTAGATGGCACTGTTCTGGTCGAGGATTTTATTGATGGGGATGAATTAACCGTCTCGGTCTTAAATGGTGAAGCGCTTCCGGTGATAAAAATTGTCCCTAAAAGTGGTTTTTATGATTATCAGGCAAAATATAATTCCGGAGATACTGAATATTTGCTCCCTGCACCGATTGATCAAAATATCTACCGGACGGTGCAGCAAGCGGCAGTTAAAGCGTGCAATGTTCTTGGTTGTCGAGGAGCTGCCCGGGTTGATTTCATGCTGAGCAAAGATAAATTTTACTGTATTGAGGTGAATACAATCCCTGGAATGACTGAAACCAGTCTGTTGCCGAAAGCAGCTCAGGCTGCCGGGGTTGATTTTCCACAATTGGTTGAGACAATTTTACTCGATGCTGATCTGGATAAGTAAGATGGTTTGCGGGAAGAACGTTTCCTTGGTGGTTGATTAAGAGAAAAATATGCGTGACCTGAAAAAAAATAAAAAAACGGCTAAGCAGGTTCGACAGAACCGGCTGAAAAAGAAAAAAAAGCCACTCGAATGGCGCAAAATTCTCCATCGAACTTTGCGCATCGGGGTAACTCTCTTTAGTGCAGTCTTGCTGCTGGTTGGAGGCTTTTTTGTTGCACAATTGCTATTAGCTTCAGACCTGTTCCGGGTTGATCAGGTTGCGGTAGAAGGAAATAGTCTTCTTAAGAAACAGCAGGTTGTCGCTCTTTCAGATATCGAAATGGGGGTTAATACCTTTAATCTTGATCTCGGATTGATCGGCCGCAAAATTGAGGAGAACCCTTGGATAAGTACTGCTCAGGTCCAACGGATTTTCCCCCGTCAGGTGATGATCCATATTGAAGAACGGCAACCTGTTGCAATTGTTAATCTGGGGTATCTCTATTATCTCGATAAGCAGGGGGAAATCTTTAAAGTTTTAGATGCTGCCGACAACCTTGATTATCCGGTTGTGACTGGATTCGATTATGCAAAAGCTCAGGCTCACAACGCGGAATACGCGCAGCAATTAAGGAAGGTTGTCGCGTTATTGAGTGATTTAAATCAGCGCAAACTGTTCAGTCTTGACCAGATATCGGAAGTCCATTTTGAGACAGGTGGAAGTTTGTCATTATATACCCTGGAAGGGGGGGTCAGGATTAAATTAGGTTCCGCTGATTATGGTCGAAAACTGGATCGGCTGGAAAGAATTTATGCCCAACTGCAACCCAAGTTGCCGTTGCTGGATTATATCGATTTGAATGTTGAAGAGAAAGTCATTGTGAGAATTGAACGGCCGAAACAAATGGCCAAAAGCTGATACCAAGGGGGTGTCATGAGTAGAAGATCAGAAAATTTAATAGTTGGACTCGATATCGGTACGACAAAAATCTGCTGTATTGTCGGCAATATGACCGAGGAAGGGTTGGAAGTTGTTGGAATTGGGACCAGCCAGTCCAAAGGGTTGCGTAAGGGGGTGGTGATTAATATTGAGAGCACCGTTGCCGCAATTCAGAAGGCGATTCGAGAAGCGGAATTGATGGCCGGTTGCGAGATTAAATCGGTATTTGCCGGGATTGCCGGAGGTCACATCAGGGGGTTGAACTCTCAGGGGGTGATTGCAATCAAGAACCGTGAGGTGACCAGTGAAGATCTACAACGGGTGATTGATGCTGCCAAGGCGATTGCCATCCCGATGGATCGAGAGGTTATGCATATCCTGCCACAGGAATTTATCATTGATGATCAAGATGGTATCCGGGAACCTTTGGGGATGAGTGGTGTTCGCCTGGAAGCCAAGGTCCATATTGTGACCGGTGCCGTGGCAAGTGCGCAAAATATTATTAAAAGCTGTAACCGTGCCGGAACCGATGTCGCTGATATTGTCCTGGAGCAACTGGCCAGTAGTGAGGCTGTTCTCTCATCGGATGAGAAAGATCTGGGCGTTGCGTTGGTTGATATCGGTGGCGGGACCGCTGATATTGCGATTTTTTCCGAAGGTGCGATTAAGCACACCTCGGTTCTTTCGATCGGCGGTGACCATCTGACCAACGATATTGCTGTTGGCTTGAGAACCCCGATGGCAGAGGCGGAAAAAATCAAGCAAGCCTATGGCTGCTGTCTCACATCAATGGTTGGAAAAGATGAAACAATCGAAGTGCCATCTGTGGGGGGACGAGAAGCACGGATTTTATCCCGCCAGTTACTTGCTGAAATCCTTGAGCCCCGGGTAGAAGAAATTTTTTCTCTGGTTAATCGCGAGATAAGTAAGAGTGGCTATGGGGATTTGATTGCGTCAGGAGTTGTCATTACCGGTGGCAGTGCAATATTACCCGGAATGCCAGAATTGGCAGAGCAAATCTTTAATCTGCCGGTTCGTCGCGGTAATCCTCTCGATATTGGCGGGTTAACCGATGTTGTGAATTCACCAATTTATGCGACCGGGGTTGGCCTGGTGAAGTATGGAAGCATGAATACGAAGACCCAGAGTTTTAAAATTGGGGAAAAGAACGTATTTGAGCGGGTTTCGGCACGGATGAAGGAGTGGTTTAGTGAATTTTTTTGATTGATAATTATATGATAATTACTTGTCAAATGAATTTAATTTTGGTAAATTGAGCTTACTTAAATATAACCAGTTTTCGAGTTCGCGGAGAAGTCGAAAACGCAGCATCAGGGAGGGCATTATGCCTAATCAAGAGGGAGTCATGTTTCAGTTTGAAGCAGAATTGGATCAAGCAGCAAAAATTAAGGTGATCGGTGTTGGTGGCGGTGGTGGTAATGCTGTTAACACCATGATTCAGAGTCATGTCGATGGGGTTGAGTTTCTTGCCGCAAATACCGATGCACAAGCACTGCGGCGCAGTAATGCAGCAATGAAAATCCAACTGGGCGGCCATCTCACCAAAGGTCTGGGGGCCGGTGCAAATCCGGAAATTGGACGTCAAGCTGCTGAGGAAGATAAACAGCGCCTGGTTGAAATGTTTGAGGGTGCTGATATGATTTTTGTTGCCGCAGGGATGGGTGGCGGAACCGGAACCGGGGCCGCACCAATCATTGCAGCAGCGGCAAAAGAGGCCGGAGCGCTGACTGTCGGTGTTGTGACTAAACCATTTACCCGTGAAGGCCGGCAACGGATGAAACGGGCCGAAGCTGGAATTGCCGAGCTTCGTGATGTCGTTGACTCCCTGGTTGTTGTCCCTAACGATCGGCTGCTTGGCCTGGCCGGTAAACATATGAGTATTCTCGATGCATTCAAGCCGGCAGATGATGTTTTGCGTCAGGCGGTTCAGGGGATTTCTGATCTGATTACAACCGAAGGGTTGATCAACGTTGACTTCGCGGATGTTCGTACTGTTATGAGTAACCACGGTATGGCAATGATGGGAATTGGCATTGCCGAAGGTGAACGTCGTGCTGCCGAAGCGGCCCATAATGCAATCAGCAGCCCACTCCTCGAAGAGGTTGATATCTCAGGTGCTATGGGTGTTCTGGTCAATATCTCCGGGTCTTCAAGCATGACAATGGAAGAGTTTGAGGAAGCATCAACCATTATTCACGAAAAAGTTCATGAAGATGCCAATATCATCGTTGGTCTGGTGATTGATGAAAGCCTTGGTGAAAAAATTAAAATTACTGCGATCGCGACCGGTTTTGGGGATGTTTTTGAGGAAAAAATCGAGGTTGCAGATATCGTTGATGAACGCGCGCAGACTCTGGCCGAGATTAGCGCCAAGGTTAATTTTGACGTGCCAACCCATATTCGTAAACAACAACCTGTAACACCAAGTAGTCGCCGGACGCGGGATTTTTCAAGCCAGACGCACGATTTGTTTGTTGATGACGAACAGTTTGATATTCCAACATTTTTGCGGCGCAGAGTGGATTAAGCGGACTGCTGTATTTAATATTTCTGGTTGTCAGTTTCACCGCAGCTAATGAATAGATTTCTTTTTGTAATGTAAGCCGGTTCTCCGCCCGGCAGATGTACAGCTTTCTGTACTTTGTTATGAACTCCCGACGACTCCCTCGTCACTGGGGCCACTTTGTGGCCCCTTTTTTTTATTCAGGTCAAATAGAAAGACTCGAATCAAATTTGATTGAATGTTACATTGTTAAAGCAAAATGGATTTGAAATTTCTTTGAAAGGTGGTTGCAGATGCCAGATATGGTGCTAAATCAGGGGACACTTTTTGACATGCTGCTGAACAGTTGTCAGGAATATGCGAAACAGACGGTCTTTATTTACCGGGTAGAAGATACCGAACTGGAGGTCAGTTACGCAAAACTGTTTGATGACGCGTTGATTCTGGCCAAAGCCTTTAAATCTCATAAGGTTAAGAAGGGGAGCAAGGTGATGCTCCTTTCTGACAATCGGTATGCCTGGATGGTCACTGATTTTGCGCTGGTTTCTCTTGGAGCCATCAGTGTCCCGAGAGGTAGCGATACAACGACCAGGGAACTGGAGTTTATTCTCAATCACGCACAATGTGAATTTCTAGTTCTTGAAACCGAACAGCTCCTTAGTGCGCATGAAGAGATGATTAAGAGGCTGAAAAATCTGAAATGTATTTTTATCATTGAGGGGGGTAAAACACACCGCTGGTTTGATAACATCTACAGTTACAATGATATCCTTAAAAACCGGAAGATTGATGCAACTGATGCCGAAAAATTTATTGCACAGCGCTATGCGCTTAACTTGGATGATGTTTTTACTCTGATTTATACTTCGGGAACGACCGGAGTTCCTAAAGGGGTTCTTCTGACCCACCGAAACATCATGTACAATGTGAAGACCCTTCCTGCGCTTATAGATCTGCGGGAAGACGATCTCTGGGTCTCTATTTTACCGAGTTGGCATATTTTTGAACGGGCTGCAGAATATGTCGCTCTGTCAAAGGGCTGCTGTATTGTTTATTCCTCGGTAAAAAGTTTTGCTGCCGATCTGGAAAAATACCGCCCAACAATGGTTGCAACCGTGCCGCGACTTTGGGAGTCGATGTACAGTAAAATCAATCAAAAACTTGAAAAAGAGAGTCCACGTAAAGCCCGTATTTTTAAACTTCTGGTTGGTATTTCTGCTCGTTATAATTATTTGCGTAGAAGCTTTCATAACCAGTTGCCGGTTTACAATAAAGTATTTTTTCTCCATCGTGCCTGGCAGAAAATGTCTGCACTTGTTTTGCTGTTGCTATTGTTCCCATTAAATCTTTTAGCAAAAAAGAAGTTACGTCTGGTGCAGGAAAAGTTTGGTGGTCGATTACGTATGGCGATCAGTGGTGGCGGAAGTTTGCCCCCTTATCTGGATGAATGGATTGATGCCATCGGTATCCGCATTGTCAATGCCTATGGAATGACCGAATGTGCCCCAGCGATTGCCGGACGATCGGTCAGTTGCGAGGTGTTTGGTACTTTGGGACCCCCGACTAAAAATACCGATTTAATAATTGTTGGTGAAGACGGTGAAATCCTGCCTCCCGGTGAAGTTGGAGAAATTCAGTTAAAGGGGGAGCAAGTTTTTCCCGGATATTATGACAATGAAGAGGAAAACGATAAAGCGTTTACCGCTGATGGTTATTTTAAAACCGGCGACCTTGGTAAATTGACAGTGACCGGTGAATTGGTGATTACCGGCCGTTCAAAAGAGATCATTGTTTTGGCAAGTGGTGAGAATATTGACCCGAGCCGGATCGAATCGGCAATTACAAAGTTACCATTTGTTAGTGATGCCGTACTGGTCGGCCAGGATAAAAAAGGGCTGGGAGCGTTGATTGTCCCGGACTTTGAACAACTCCGCAAATTTATCAATGATAAAATGGAATCTGGAAATCAGGATGATGATAAGTTGGTAGCAGATAAACAGGTCCTCAGTCGGGTTAAAACAGAAATAAATCGGCTGTTACAGGCAAAACACGGCTTTAAGCCGTTTGAGAAAATGCAGAATATTCACCTCCTTGATAAAGAATTTAAAATGGGCGAGGAACTAACCAATACTTTGAAAAAGAAACGCCACGTGATTGAAACAAAGTATCGTGAAGTGATTAGCAAGTTGTTGAAATAGTCCATCTGCTCACTATTGCTACAATTTTGCATCCCACTACGCATGTAATAGTGACACATAGAAAATGACCTATGGCTAAAAAAAAATATCGTTCTGATAAAATCGATTTAGATCAGGAGTCCGGGGTTTACTTCCATTCCTGGAGTGAGAATCGCTACCGGATCGCTCTGATTTACCCGAATACCTACCACCAGGGGATGAGTAACCTTGGATTCTTAACTGTATATGAGCTTCTTAATCAGCGTGATGATTGTCTTTGTGAACGTTTTTTTCTTCCAGACAGGGATAGATCTGATCGAAACGGCTCACCTTCTACCCCTTTGGTATCCCTTGAGTCTGGACATCTACTAACCGATTTCGATCTGATTGCTCTCTCCATTTCGTTTGAGAACGATTACCTGAATATCCCGACTCTTTTCAGCCTGGCAAACATTCCATTTTTTTCAGTTGAGCGTGATTCTTCCTGGCCATTGGTGTTATTTGGCGGTGTTTGTGCTTTTATTAATCCCGAACCTTTGGCGGATATTGTCGATCTGATTGCCGTTGGCGAGGCAGAGCCGATTTTACCTGGTTTGCTGGATGTTCTTCTGCAACGAGCGGGAAAAGAAGATTGCCTGCAAGAACTGGCGACGCTGCCGGGAATCTATGTCCCCAAATTCTATTCACCCCAATACGCTGAAAACGGGGAGATGACCTGTTTTCAGCGACAAGAGGGAGTCCCTGCTCAGGTTGCCAGGCAGTTCTTAATTGATCTTGATCAGTCACCCAGTCGCAGCTTTATTCAAACCGAGGCGACAGAGTTCGGTCATATGGCTTTGACTGAGGTCTCACGGGGTTGTTCCCGGGGGTGCAGGTTTTGTGCGGCCGGTTTTGTTTATCTACCCCCTCGTGAGCGGAGTCTGGATAATCTTTTAGAACAAGTTGATATTGGCCTCTGTCAACGGAATCGGATCGGTCTGGTTGCTGCGGCAGTTTCTGACTATGCAAATATTCAGGAGTTACAGCAGGGAATTCTGGATAGAGATGGTGAAATCTCCATGTCCAGTCTCCGTCTTGATGCCTTAACTGTCGCAGAGGTTGAAAAATTGCATCAGGCGGGACACAAATCTGTGGCGATTGCTCCGGAAGCGGGCAGCCAAAGGCTGCGTGATGCCATCAATAAGGGGATCAGTGAAGAGCAGATATTGGCATCGGTACAGATGTTGGCTGATGGTGGGATTAAAAACCTGAAGCTCTATTTTATCATCGGATTTCCGGGAGAACAGCAGAGTGACATAGAGGCAATTATCACTCTAACGGAAAATATTTCTACTATCTGGCGCGAGGCTGGACGTAAGCGGGGACAGTTGGGGAACTTGATTTTAAGTATAAATCCTTTTATCCCCAAGCCATTTACTCCATTTCAATGGGCCGGGATGGAGGCAGAAAAAGTTTTAAAAAAGAGATTACGATATTTACAATCTTCGATTTCACGGATACCGAACACCCGCATGAATCATGAATCGGTCCGAAATGCGATTCTGCAAACATTTTTATCACGAGGAGATCGCCGTATCGGACATCTTTTGCCACAGCTTGCTGCAGGTAGTAATCTTAAGCAGCTGTGTCGAAAAACGGATTTGTCCCTCGATTTTTATGTTGTTCGTGAGAGAGGTTCTGATGAATTTTTCCCCTGGGAGATTATTGATCAGGGGGTTAAAAGAAGTTATCTTTGGCTTGAGTATCAAAAGGGACAGCTGGAGAAAACAACCGCTCCCTGTGTGCCAACTTGCAGACGTTGTGGTGTTTGTAATGATGAGGTGAATAGTTGTTGATTTTGATTGTTAAAGGAATCCCCACACCGAGAACAGAGGGAGAGAGTGAATGAGTCGGGACGAAAAGTCTGTAGAAGAAAAATATCGCGTGTCACCTGCAGCTCTAAAATTGGCAACTGAACTGGGGATAAACTTAGATCTTTTGCCGGGTAGCGGTGCAAAAGGACGGATTGTTCTAGCTGATATAGAAAGGATGCAATCTGGTTTCGGGAAGAGTGGTGAAAAAAAATCCGCCTATCGTCAAAAAGTTGATTTGCCCGTCCAGAAAAAACCGGAGAAGCTGATTAAAATCCGGCGACTCCTTGCCCTGAAAATGGAAAAATCCTGGCAGACAATTCCCCATTTTTACGTGACAATTTCGGTTGATATGACTGATGTTGTCCGTTTTCGTCAAGATCTCAAGGTGACCATTAATGATTTTGTCCTTGCTGCGACGGCACGAGCACTGGTTGAACATCCATGGGTCAATGCGACCTGGAACGGTGAGCAGGGGATTGAACTGGAAGATATTAATATTGCTGTTGCAGTTGCAACTGATCGTGGTTTGTATTATCCGGTTCTGAATCAATGTGATCAGTTTAGTTTAAAGCAAATCAGCAAAAAAGCTCATGAACTGGCAGAAAAAATCATGATTCAGGAGGAGCCTCAGAAGGAAGATTCTGAAGGAGCGACTTTTACAATTACCAATATGGGGATGCTCGGAGTGGAATCTTTTGGCGCAATCATTACTCCACCTCAAGCCGCCGTTCTATCGGTAGGGACAATTAAAGGGGAAGTTATTGTTGATGAGCAGGGGGAGCCGGCGGTTGCACCGATCATGCGTCTAACTTTATCTGCCGACCATCGGGTCCTGGATGGGGTTGATGTTGCCGAGTTTCTGGATACCATCAAATGCTATCTTGAAGCTCCCGTTGTCCTGTTGTAAAACTAATTTTAGCTGCGGGCTTATGGTTTTAAATCACGCTTTTTCATTTCCAGTTTAACCTCATTGCGCCGATCCCGTAGATGAGTGGCAGCATCTGTATGGCCACCACTGGTTGTTACACCAGCGCCGCCACTTCTCCCACCACTGGACCCATAACTTCCCATTCCAAATCCCAAGCTGATTGAAGAATTATTTTGATCCCGTTCGACAACCTTAATCTGATCTTTAAGTTTGTAGTAGTACAGGGTTAAATCATCATCTGATAAGGTTTGATAATTTTGTGATAAAAGTTCTTTGTTTACGGCTGAATGATCTGCACAGCCGAATAGTAATCCGAGAATAATTGCAAAAATAAGGATTGAAAGCTGTCGGATAATTTTTCTTTGACCGATCATAGATTGAGGCTGCTGATCATTTAGTCTGTATGGATGGCTGAGCATGATGTAATCCTTTTATCGATTCGGGGATGATTGGATTATAGCACACATTCATTTTCAAGTGACCTCCCGATCAACGAGAGGTCACTTGAGATCTAATCAACAAAGGCGGTTTTTTAGTTAATTAATATCCTTTGAGGTGATCAATGTATTCCGGCAGGAACAGAGAAATCTGCGGAATATAGGTGATCAATATCAGGAAGAATAACAATAGCATCAGCCATGGTAGTGCTGCTTTGACGACCCAGACGATATCATGCCCCGTTATCCCTGCTGTAACAAACAGGTTGAGCCCAACCGGAGGCGTGATCATGCCGATTTCCATGTTGACAACCATGATAATACCCAGGTGAACGGGATCGATCCCCAGTTTGACTGCAATCGGGAAAAGAATCGGTGCCATAATCAGGATGATGGCTGACGGTTCCATAAAGTTACCGGCAATCAGCAGCAGAATATTGACAACAATCAAAAATCCCCATGCCGGCAACCCCCAGTTGACGATCATTTCCGCCAGATGGTGCGGGATTCTTTCGGTGGTCAAAACATGGGCAAAGAGCATCGCGTTGCCGATAATAAACAACAGCATGATGGAGACTTTTGAGGCATCTCTGAAGACCTTGTGGGTGTCTTTATCAAAAATCGATTTAGGAAATGCCGTAATCGTCAATGTCAGATTCCGTACAACGGTTGTGCTGAATGGTTCATCCGGGCTTTTCCGCCATGGAATCCCTTTAAGGGGTCCCATGTCGCGATAGACAAAAATGGCAATAAAAAATGCATACACTGCCGAAACGGCAGCCGCTTCTGTCGGGCTGGCAATGCCGCCATAGATTGAACCGAGGACGATGATAATCATCATCAGTCCCCAACCGGCGCTGATGCTTGAGCGGAACAGTTGTTTAAAGCCGACAAACGGTTGAGCCGGCAACCCTTTCACTCGGGCAACAATGTAGATAACCAACATCAACATGGAACCCATCATCAGGCCAGGAATCAGGCCAGCCATAAAAAGTCGGGCGGCCGATTCTTCGGTCGCTGCGGCATAAACCAACATAACGATGGAAGGTGGGATTAATATACCTAAAGTTCCGGCGTTGGTGATAACTCCAGCCGCCAGTTCTTCTGGATAGCCCGCCTTCACCATGCCGACAATAACAATGGAGCCGATGGCTGCAACGGTTGCCGGTGAGGAACCTGAAACTGCAGCAAAGATCATGCAGGCCATAACTGATGCCATGGCCAGACCACCCCGGATCCAACCAACACAGTCGATGGCAAAATTGATAATCCGATTCGCTACTCCTCCAGTGGAAAGAAATGCTGATGAAAGGATAAAGAACGGGATTGCCAGCAGAGTATAATGCTCTGATTCAGCGGCAAATAGTTTGAGTGCAATAGAAGCTACCGAATCATTGGAGAACATCATGATTGTGGTGACACTTGAAAGCCCTAAGGCAAAAGCAATTGGCATCCCCGTGAGCAGGCAGAGGAGTAGAATAATAAAAAGAGCAGCAATGGTCATGCCGATTTCCCCCCTTCAATGTCACTTGAGGCGAGCGCCTCTTCAGCCAAATGCATGCTGTCCTTGGCTTCATCAGTAAGGCTAAACCCTTCAGCTTTTCCCGTTGCGATGTTCCATAGCAGAATCAACAGGCGTATTGCGATCAACACCATGCCGATGAATAATATGCTGTGGGCCATCCACTTTGGTACCGGCAGGTCTTCCATTTCAATCCCCAACATCTGGATTTTTGATAGATAAATCCAAGCCCCTTTCATGAAGATCCCCGTGTAAGCCAGGCAGGCAATGACTGCAATAGTGCTGATGATTTTTCGGGCTTTTGCCGGAAGAATTTTTACCAGAGCATCAACACCGATGTGTGAGCCAACTTTTATTCCGTAGGATACGCCGAAAAGGACCATCCATGCTGAGAGGTGCAGGGTAACTTCTTCGCCCCACATAAATCCCATACCAAACCCAAAGCGTAGAACAACCTCGACAAACACCAGTATTGTCATCGATGCCAGAAGTAGCGCAATGATGGCTTCTTCCAGGTTGTTTACTATCTGACTAAATCTAGACATGTTTAACCTCATACAATATAACAGACAAAATAATCGCGGGTCTCAATTAAGTGACCCGCGATTGGAGGCAATCAGCGTTTTCTAGTTGTTTGCTTGAACAGCTGCGTCGATGTACTCTTTACCAATCTGATCTTCAAACTGTTTCCAAACAGGTTTCATTGCATCAACCCATTGCTGACGTTCTGCTGGGGTCAGCTCAATAATAGTGGAACGTTTGGAGTCAATGATTTTCTGACGATCACCAATAGCTTTTTCGGCAGCAACCTTGTTGCCGAAGGCAATAGCTTCGTCCAGATCTTTTTTGAGTAGAGTCCGGATATCATCAGGAAGGCCCATCCAGAATTCTGCTGAAGTAATAACAAAATAATCGAGAACACCGTGGTTAGACTCGGTGATATAAGGTTGTACTTCATAGAATTTTTTGGAATAAATGTTAGACCAGCTGTTTTCCTGACCATCAATAGCTTTGGTTTGCAATAGGGTGAAAACCTCGGAGAATGGCTTTTTCAGAGGCATTGCACCAACAGCCTGGAATTGAG
>CAZGKZ010000007.1:12204-17132 GCA_964526315.1 uncultured Geobacteraceae bacterium | reverse complement strand
AACCGTGTAGCTCAGGTTCAAACGGGCAAATTCGATCTGCTGTGGCGCAAAGATTCCCAGTTCTCTGATAAACCACTCATAGAGAGGGCGATGATCTTCAAATTCCAGGGTACAAATTGAATAGGTTACCCCTTCGATTGAATCTCCTTGACCGTGGGCAAAGTCATACATGGGATAGATACACCATTTATCCCCGGTACGGTGATGGTGGGCATGGAGAATCCGGTACATTGCGGGATCACGCAAGTTCATATTAGGGGAACTCATGTCAATTTTAGCCCTTAAGATATGAGTTCCATCAGGAAAATCACCATTTTTCATCTGTTCAAACAGCTCAAGATTTTCATCAACCGTCCGGTTACGAAAAGGGCTGTCGACCCCTGCCCCGGTCAATGTCCCACGATTTTCACGCATCTGCTCAGCACTCTGGCTGTCGACATACGCTTTACCTGCGTTGATTAATTGTATCGCCCAGAGGTAGAGCTGATCAAAGTAATCTGAGGCAAAGTGAAGGTGTTCGCCCCAATCAAACCCGAGCCAGCGGACATCATCCTTAATCGCTTCTACATACTCATCCTCTTCTTTGGTGGGATTCGTATCATCAAAACGGAGATGACACCGGCCATCAAAATCTTTTGCCAGTCCAAAATTGAGGCTGAAACTTTTTGCATGTCCAATATGGAGATAGCCGTTTGGTTCCGGAGGAAAACGGGTGATAACCTTATCCCGTCGGCCACTTTCAAGATCTTCGGCGATGATGGTACGGATAAAATTTGAAGTTGTTGGTGGCTGTACTGTACTCATGCAAATATCCTCTATGAAATAATGGCTGCACGTTTGGCTGCCAGACGTTTCTCATCTCGTTGTAATAAAACCACGGCATGGGCAGCGATTCCCTCACCACGTCCAGTTGGACCGAGTTTTTCGGTAGTGGTTGCTTTAACATTAATCTGCCCTGCTGTAACCCGGCACTCCTCTGCAATATTAGCAACCATTGTTGGAATATGGGACGCCAACTTAGGTTTTTGGCAAATGATTGTCGCATCCAGATTTCCAAGGAGATAACCCGCATCAATCATCTTCAAAACAACTTCAGCAAGTATTTTTCGACTGTCAATCCCGGCTAGAGTATCATCGGTATCGGGGAAGTGTTGACCAATATCTCCAAGACCAAGAGCTCCAAGAATTGCGTCACAGATAGCATGGAGTAAAACGTCGGCATCCGAGTGTCCGAGCAATCCCCGTTCATAGTCGATATTGACCCCACCCAGGATCAGGCGACGATCTTCAACCAAACGGTGAACATCATAACCATGACCGATCCGTATCATGTTGAACCTCCCAACAGTGCGACAGCAATCAGAATATCTTCAGGGGTGGTTACTTTGATATTGCGATAATCCCCTTTGAGCATCTGTACCGGATGACCAAGTCGTTCCAGTAATGAAGCATCGTCAGTGGCAATAAAACCATCAGCTGCTGCTTGATCAAAAGCCTCTTTGATCAGTTGATATTGAAAACCCTGCGGGGTCTGTGCCTGCCAAAGTCGGCTTCGATCCGGAGAATCGGTTATTTTATCATTTTCAACATTCTTGATCGTATCTTTGACCGGAACCCCGATTGTACACGCACCAGTTTGACAGACAATATCAATCAGCATTGATAACCGCTTGCTATCAAACAGAGGACGAGCACCATCGTGGATTAAAATTGGTCGTTGTGGCTGATCAAGGTCATCTTCGGCTAAAGCAGCCAGTCCATTTTTGACAGAATCTTGACGGGTTGGGCCACCGGCAACCAGCTTCCGCACTTTAGTAAAACCATAACGATTGACAATCTGCTGCTGACAATAGGAAATGTCATTGGGAGGGACTATCGGATAGATATTGTCAATCAGGGGATGATTTTCAAACAGTGCCAAAGTATGGGCCAGAATGGGCTTACCGGCAAGCTCAAGATACTGCTTACTGACACTGCCACCCATTCGACGACCTGTTCCTGCAGCAGGGATAAGAACTGTTGCTTGCATTGTTTTACCTTAATTTGTTTAACTGTTTTTTTATTTCTAAATATAAGCAACAAGAAGGTAGCACAAACAGAAAGACCAGGCACATAATTGATACCCGGTCTTTACTTCTGTCATGTTAGAAAATTTCAGTGGAAAATATTTTCCAAACGCTGCACGACCTGAGCCTCTTTAGCTCCTTCCGCTAAAGCAACTTCGGTTACCAATAACTTACGAGCCTGCTCCAGAACTTTTTTCTCTCCGTAAGAAAGCTCTTTCCCGGTTCTGATCTGATACAAATCACGTAAAACCTGGGCAACCTCCAGCAAATCTCCCGTCTTCAACTTGTCGTTATATTCCCGTTGCCGCCGACTCCATGAGGCAACTTTTCCACCGATGGAAGGTTCAGCCAGCGCATCAAAAATACCGGTAATCCGTTGCTGGTCAATCAAACGCCGCATTCCGACATTGGACACATTAGACACAGGAATCATAATTTTCATGTCACTGTCGACAATTCTTAAAATGTAAAAGTTTTGACTGTGTCCCGAATACTCACGAACTTCAATGTTCTCAATAACTCCAACTCCCTGAGTTGGATAAACTGCCATATCACCAATTTTAAACACAATTTAACTCCTTTGATAAAGAGGTTGATAATAGCACAAATGACTTAAATCGTCAAAGTTATAATTTATAGTTAACTTATTGATTTAGAATGGGAAATTCTTTTCTGTGATTTACCATTAAGGGGACTCCCTGAGGGGCCTAATGTTGGCAGTGTTAGAATTTTTGGGTTGCAATTTTCACTGTAGTGTTCTCTCCTGTGGTTAGTTTTTATCTGGTCGCTTTAGTGAAGAACGAACGCTCTTTTTACCTGCATTCTGGTTGGAACCAATAATGGGGTGTTCTTCTTGAACCTTAGGGGTTTAGGTTATGAAAATCGGCATCATCGGCTCTGGAGCACTCGGTCTCTATTATGGCGCCATGCTTCAACGCAGTGGTCAGGATATCCATTTCTTACTCCGGCGGGACTATCGGGCAATCAGGCAACAAGGGTTGCGAGTATACTCGGTTAATGGAGACTTCCATCTCCCACAGGTGGCGGGATACCAGACCGCCGAGGAAATTGGTCCGGTCGATCTGGTGATTGTCGGGCTGAAAACTATTTCCAACCATCACCTGATTGATTTGGTCGGTCCCCTGCTGGGAACTGAAACTGCCATTCTAACCCTGCAAAATGGTCTCGGAAATGAGGAATTACTGGCTGAAGCATTTGGTCCGGAACGGGTGCTTGGTGGCATTGCATTCCTGTGTAGTAATCGGGGGGAACCGGGTACCGTTCACCACTTGGGAGAAGGGAAAATCCGCTTGGGAGAATTCAGTGGCGGTCTAAGCCAGCGGAGCCATGATTTGGCGGCAATGTTCGAAGCCGCCGGGATTCCTTGTACTGCTGTCAGTGATTTACGCCGTGCCCGGTGGGAAAAACTGGTCTGGAATATCCCCTTCAACGGTTTATGTGCGCTTCTCGACAAAGATGTGACCGATTTGCTTCAGCATCCACCCAGCAAGACGTTGTCCAGAGATCTGATGCTGGAAGTGATTGCCGGAGCCAACGCACAACAGTTGGAAGAACCAATTGACGGAGCAGAATTCAGTCAACAGATCATCCATTTTACTGAAAATATGGATCATTACCAACCAAGCATGATGATTGATCGAGCGGCTGGTTCTCTTCTGGAGCTCGGGGCCATCTATGCGATTCCATTGCAACGGGCTAAAGCTGCCGGAATCAATATGCCAAAAGTTGAAATGTTGCATGCTCTACTCGACTTCGGAGAGAACTCACCCTGATAGTAATTTTTTCTGCAGTTATTAAGTAAAAACGGAGAATTGTCCTATGAAAGCACTGGTAAAAAAAGAATCGGCGGTTGGTCTCTGGCTGGAAGATGTCCCGGAACCGGAAATCGGCATCAATGATGTCCTGATCAAGATTAATCGTACTGCTATCTGTGGAACAGATGTCCATATCTACAACTGGGATTCCTGGGCACAACAGACAATTCCCGTACCCATGGTTGTGGGGCATGAATTTGTCGGGACAATTGTTGAAGTTGGATCCAATGTCATCGATTTCCAGGCGGGGCAGATTGTTTCAGGAGAAGGACATGTGGTGTGTGGGCGGTGTCGCAATTGCATGGCCGGCCGGCGTCACCTCTGTGCCCATACCAGTGGTATCGGGGTCAACCGACCAGGAGCCTTTGCCGAGTATCTGTCGCTGCCAATGTCCAATGTTTGGGAGCATCAGCCGGGTATTGATCTGGATGTGGCTGCGCTATTTGATCCTTTAGGGAATGCGGTCCATACCGCTCTGCAATATGATCTTCTTGGTGAAGATATTTTGATTACCGGTGCCGGTCCGATTGGGGCTATGGCTGCTGCTGTATGCCGTCATGCCGGAGCCCGACACATTGTCATCACCGATATTAATCCACAACGTCTGGAACTGGCCAAAACACTGGGGGCAACTTATACCGTTGATGTCAGAGAGGAAACTATTGCTGATGCACAGAAGAAACTGGGGATGGCGGAAGGTTTTGACGTCGGTCTGGAGATGTCTGGAAACCCCTCAGCTTTCAAAGATTTACTGGCGAATATGTGTCATGGTGGCAAGGTGGCAATTCTGGGAATTCCGGGTGATGATGTTGCTATCGACTGGAATACGGTGATTTTTAATATGCTCACTCTGAAGGGTATTTACGGCCGGGAAATGTACGAAACCTGGTACAAGATGTCGGTGATGATTGAATCGGGGCTGGATATCTCACCGGTTATCACCCATCGTCTTGACTATACTGAATTTGAACAGGGATTTGCCGCCATGAATAGTGGCGAAGCAAGCAAGGTTATTTTAAACTGGGAA
>CAZGKZ010000007.1:0-12104 GCA_964526315.1 uncultured Geobacteraceae bacterium | reverse complement strand
TTTTTTAGGGAGAGAAACTGTGTACGGTAAATTCCAAGAGTATCTGAATGCTGAACTGGAAAATATTGAATCTGCCGGGCTGTATAAACATGAACGGTTTATCACCACCCCGCAGAGTGCCCATGTCGGTGTCAATGGTGGTGAGATGCTGAATCTCTGCGCCAATAATTACCTGGGACTGGCGCAACACCCAGAGGTTAACGCTGCCGCCAAACGTGCACTGGAAGAGTGGGGTTTTGGCATGGCATCGGTCCGGTTTATCTGCGGGACCCAAACTTTACACAAACAGCTTGAAGATAAGCTCAGCAAGTTTTTGGAAACCGAGGACACAATCCTCTATCCCTCCTGTTTTGATGCGAACGGTGGTCTGTTTGAAACCCTGCTGGGGAAAGAGGATGCAATCATCTCCGATGAATTGAACCATGCCAGTATTATTGATGGGGTCCGTTTATGCAGTGCCCAGCGTTACCGCTATCGCAACAGCGATATGACCAATCTGGAAGAGCAGTTGCGGGCCGCTGATAAAGATGGAGCACGCTTTAAACTGATTACCACCGACGGGGTTTTCTCCATGGATGGCTATATCGCCCGGGTTGATGAAATCTGTGCTCTGGCTGAAAAATATAATGCCTTGGTCCATGTTGACGATTCTCATGCAACCGGCTTTATCGGAGCGGGTGGGCGTGGAACTCCAGAGTATCGAGGCTGTATGGAGCGGGTGGATATCATTACCGGTACCTTGGGCAAAGCCCTCGGTGGTGCCAGTGGTGGTTTTACCAGTGCTCGCAAGGAGGTTGTTGATCTGTTGCGCCAGCGTTCCCGCCCTTATCTTTTTTCTAACTCGGTGGCTCCTCCGGCAGTCGCCGGAGCGATGAAAGCGATTGATCTGATTAGTGAAACCAATCTTCTTCGTGATCAATTACGAGAGAATACCGCAATCTTTCGGCGGGGACTGGAGAGCCATGGCTTTGATCTCTTGCCCGGGGAACATCCGATTGTTCCAGTGATGCTCTACGATGCCAAGATTGCAGGAGAGTTTGCCGATGCCATGCTGGCAGAGGGGATCTTTGTCGTCGCTTTTTCCTATCCGGTGGTGCCAAAGGGTAAAGCACGGATTCGTACCCAGATGTCGGCAGCCCTGACCGCCGCTGATCTGGAATTTGCGATTGCAGCCTTTGGCCGGGTAAAGAAGCAGTTAGGGCTCTAATCTGTGAGGATTATTGACCCTTTAGAAAAAGTCCTCGGGGAATAATAAGTCCGACCATAAAGAGCAAGCACGCCGCGACAACAATTGTTGGTCCGGTTGGCGTGTCCCATTGAAAGGATCCATACAGTCCGAGACAAACGGCCAAGCAACCGATGAGGCTGGCAACCGCTGCCATTATTTCCGGGTTTCCAGCGAACCGCCGGGCGGTTGCGGCAGGAATGATCAACAGAGCGGTGACTAATAACATTCCCACCACCTTCATCATGACGGCGACAATCAGGGCAATCAAGCCGAGAAACATCCAGTTGATCCGGTCAACCGGTATCCCTTCAACCCGGGCCAGATCTTCATGGATGGTAATGGCAAGGAGTGGTTTCCAGATCCAGAGGAGACAAGCCAATGCGACCCCGCCACCAATAAAAATCCAACCCAGATCACTGTTGCTGATTGCCAGAATATCACCGAACAGATAGGCAACCAGATCAATTCTGACATCCCGCATAAAGGCCAGTGTCACCAATCCGAGAGACAGAGCCCCATGGGCGAAGATGCCAAGCATCGTATCGCTGGCTAATTGCCGTTGCCGCTGACTATAAAAAAGGAGAATAGCCAGAAGTTGACAGATAACAATAATTCCAACCGTCAAATTGACATGCAAGAGAAAACCCAGCGCCACCCCAAGCAATGCCGAATGGGACAAGGTGTCGCCAAAATAAGCCAGCCGCCGCCACACTACAAAGGAGCCGAAGGGTCCAGCGATCAGAGCGACACCCAACCCACCGAACAAAGCTCGTAATAAAAAGTCATCAATCATGGGAGGAGCTCCTGCCACAGGTTTCACAGTGGTCGTGGTGGTGATTTTTATCGTGGACATAGACCGCCATAGACTGGACAGCAGCAGAGCCAAATAATTCAATAAATGCCGGATCATTAGTGACAGATTCCGGACTGCCGCTGCAGCAGATATGCCGGTTTAAGCAAAGCACCTGATCCGTTGCTGCCATCACCAGATGTAAATCGTGGGACACCATCAGCACCGCACAACCACGCTGGTTCCGAATTCTGGAAATTAACTGGTAGAGTTCAACCTGGCCATGGACATCAACACCCTGAACCGGTTCGTCCAGAACCAGGAGGTCAGGTTCACGAACCAGAGCTCGGGCCAACAGGACCCGCTGTAACTCACCACCGGAAAGGGTCTGCACTGCAGAGTCGATAACGTGTGCCGCACCAACTTCAGATAGCAGCGATGAAATTTTGACCAGATCATTCTGGCAGGCAAGGGCCATAAAACGTTTTACGGTCAGTGGCAGGGTGGGATCTAAATGGAGCCGTTGTGGCATATAGCCGATGCTCAATCCCGACTGCCGCTTAACCGTTCCGGTGGTGGGTTTTTGTAATCCGAGAGCGACCCGGATCAGAGTGGTTTTCCCTGCACCATTCGGGCCGATAACGGTTAATATTTCTCCCGGGCCAATCTTCAGATTGACATTTTCCAGCAGCAGTCGTTTCCCCAGAATAAGATCGACTGCAGAAACTTCTAAAAGTGGTTGTCTGGGAAGATTCATCACTGCTCCTCACCGGCAAGCTTGATCCGACAGCGGGGACAGAGTCCCATAATCTCTACGGTATGCCGATGAACTTCAAAATCTGCATTGGCAGCACTCTGCTCAATTGCTGTTGTGATCAGTGGTGAATCCAATTCAGCAAAAGACTTACAAGATTCGCAGATCAGAAACTGTCCATCGTGAGGATAGTCGGGATGGGTGCAACCAACATAGGCATTCATCGAACTGATCCGGTGGACCAAGCCGAGATCAAGTAAAAAATCGAGGGCCCGGTAAACTGTCGGTGGGGCAGCACGTCCATCCTGTTGCAGCTTTTCCAGAATTTCATAGGCACCAATTGGTTTATGTTGCTGCCAGACCAGTTCAAACACCCGGCGGCGGGTTGCCGTAAAACGCTGTCCTCGCTGTTTGCATAGCCGTTCGGCATTGGCCATCGCGCTGTCAAGACAACTTTGGTGATCATGCTCTCCGAATATAAAATCCAGTTTCTGATTGAAACTCATCGTTTTTCCCTTCCTCACTTGATTCACAAACTGTTATATTATAACATAACAAATAGGTCAACCTGTTCATGTTGGGTAAAACAATGAGGTGGTGTTATGGCAAAAACATTTTTAATCTGTTTGATTCTGTTCTCTCTGGTTCTCCCCGGATGGGCCGATGAAGCGTCGGTTCCTGCCGTTGTTGTCAGTATCAAACCACTCCACTCGTTGGTAGCTGGAGTGATGGAGGGGGTTGCAACTCCCCTGTTACTGGTCAAAGGGGGAGGTTCACCACATGGTTATGTCCTGCGCCCCTCTGAGGCGCGTGCTTTGGCAAAAGCTCAGCTGATTGTCTGGGTGGGGGAGGAACTGGAAAGCTTTCTGCAAAAACCGTTAGCAACTTTTGGACAAGGTGACCATCAGCTTAAACTCTCTGAACAGTTGCAGAAAAGCCTGTTAGTGAAGCGACAGGGGGGAAGCTGGGAGGGACATGCTCACCAACATTCTGATGAGAACGGGGCTGCTGGATTAAAGATGCAACATCAAAATCCAGATTTGCATCTCTGGCTTGATCCTACTTTGGCAAAACAGATCGTTATTCTAACCGATAAACGGCTATCTGAAATAGATCCTGCCCACCGTTCTCAGTACAACAGCAATACCGCAGCGTTGATCAAAAAACTCGATCAACTTGATCAGAAGTTAAGAAAACAGCTCACCCCGGTGAAAGATATCCCCTATATTGTTTTTCACGCAGCTTATCAGTACTTTGAATCGGCTTACGGATTAAATGCGGTCGGATCAATCACAATTGACCCGGAGCGTAGACCGGGAGCCAAAAGAATTAAAGAAATCAGGGAGAAAATCAAACAGTTGGGAGCTCGTTGTGTATTCAGCGAGCCGCAATTTAAATCCCGCCTTATCGCAACAGTGATCGAAGGGACTGAAGCAAAAACAGGAACTCTCGACCCCCTGGGGGCAGATCTCCCAGCCGGACCGGAAGCCTATTTTCAACTGATGACTCGCCTGGGTGATAATCTTTTGACCGGATTAAAGTGACGCAATACCGACATAACCTGACAGACATCGTTCAGATCATGCCAGAATTTTTTAAACAGGCTTCAATCGACCCAGTTCCCGCTCAACCGCTTCGCGAGCCGTCCCACCCGTTGCTTTCCGGGCACCGATAGAGGCTTCAAGGGTGACAAAATCATAAATATCAGCTTCAATCAGATCAGAAAATTTCTGGAATTCTGCCAAGCTTAATTCGGGAATCTCTTTACCTGTTTCAACGCAATAGCGGACTGTTTTGCCAACGACCTCATGAGCCTGGCGGAAGGGTAAACCCTTGCGTACACAGTAATCGGCAACGTCGGTTGCAGTGGAAAATCCGCGAGCTGCCGCAATTTTCATATTATCACTCTTGACCTTCATCTCCATGATCATATCGGCAAAAATCTTCAGACTTCCTTTGACCGTATCAATGGTATCAAAGAGGGGTTCTTTATCTTCCTGCATATCTTTGTTGTAGGCCAGCGGCAATGCTTTCATCAATGTCAATAATGACATCAGGTTGCCATATACCCGCCCGGTTTTCCCCCGCACCAGTTCCGGGACATCGGGGTTTTTTTTCTGTGGCATGATAGAACTACCAGTACAGAAAGAATCCGAAAGCTCGACAAAATCAAAATCTGCAGTTGACCAGAGGATCAGCTCTTCCGACAATCGCGACAGATGCATCATCAAAATACTGGCAAAGCTGCAGAACTCAATAGCAAAATCGCGGTCAGAAACGCTATCGATGCTATTTCTGGTGACGCCATCAAAACCCAGTTGTTCGGCAACCCACTCACGATCGATGGGAAAGGTAGTTCCGGCCAGAGCTCCCGCACCAAGTGGCATGACATTAAATCTGCTCCGCAGGTCGCTGAGCCTGCTGTGATCACGAGCAATCATTTCGCGATAGGCGAGCATATGGTGACTGTAGAGTAATGGTTGAGCCGTCTGCAGGTGGGTGAAGCCGGGCATGATCACATCAAGGTTTTGCTCAGCTTGCTGAATCAAAGAGCTTTCCAACTTCTTGAGATAGTCAAGAATCGCATCTATTTCATCGCGCAAGTAGAGACGAATATCAACTGCGACCTGGTCGTTGCGACTGCGACCGGTATGCAACTTACCACCAACAGCGCCAATTTTTTCGATCAACCGTGCTTCAATATTCATATGGATATCTTCAAGTGCAACTGAAAACTCAAAATTCCCAGCTTCGATATCCTGCTGAATTTTATTCAAGCCGCCAATAATCTGGTTAGCCTCTGCAACGGCAATAATTTCTTGACGACCGAGCATTTCAGCATGCGCCCTGGATCCCTGAATGTCATAGCGGGAGAGGCGCTGGTCAAATTCAATTGAGGCAGTAAATTCCTCAACAAATTTATCAGTTGGTTGGGTAAAACGACCACCCCAGAGTTTCTTACTCATCTAGTTTCTCCTTGAAAATTGATATTCCCCAGTTTTATGGGCACTGAGTTAAGCGGCAGAGACAAACATCTAGCTGGAAAAACCAATCAACTCTTGCAACAAAATAACCCCCTCTTTGACATAGGGATCATCAGCGATTTCTTCATCCAGGGTTTTTGTTTTCTTTTTATCATCGTCTGTCACCATTGAACCATGAGGTGCCATTCGCTCTTTTTCATCATGAAGTTGATCACGTTCAGCCAGAATGTCTTTCAGTAGTAGCGATTGTTGGGTCTCTTCACGCCTCTTTATCGCATTGTTAGCATCAGAGATAATTTCCTGAAATTTTTTGTTCTTTTTGATCCGGGCTTCACTATGTTGCTTTAGCTCTAAAATGTTTTTAAGTGCAGGTTCCCAGCGTTGGTAAGTTGCCGAAGCAATATGGTCCCATGGCAAAGCATTATCTAAATATTTTTCCCCACTCTTTAAGCCCGCCAGACGGGAGGGCAATTCGATATCGGAAATCACCCCTTTTTCCTGAGTCGATTCGCCACTGATACGATAAAATTTTTGAATCGTAATTTTTACCGCACCAAGAGGCATGTACTGTTCCATCCCTCGCAGATTCACGAAGCGATCAAGATCCAGCAGAGCCTGTACGGTTCCTTTACCATGAGTATGCTCATCACCGACAATTAAGGCCCGGCCATAATCCTGAAGAGCCCCGGCGAGAATTTCAGAAGCTGAAGCACTGAAACGGTTAACCAGAACAATCATCGGTCCTGCATATTCTACCGAAGGGTCATTGTCACTCATCACCTGAGTTTGCCCCGAGCCGTTGCGAATTTGCACAACCGGGCCGGTTTTGAAAAACAGACCAGTTGTACTGACCGCGTCGGAGAGAGAACCACCCCCATTATTGCGGAGATCTAGAATTAATCCGGAAATATTCTCTTTGCTTAGCTTCTTCAGCTCCTTACGTAAATCATCGGTACAGTTGCGATTGGTTTTGCCACTGTAATCACGATAAAAAGAGGGAATTTTGATATAGCCGAAAGTCTCCCCACCTTTATCATCAGCGATGGTTGTTCCTTTGACAAATGTTTCCTTAATCTCAACAACATCACGGACAATTGGAATGACCAAACGGCTGCCATCTGCTTTTCTTACCGTCAAACGAACTTCGGTCCCCTTCTTCCCCCGTATCAGGGCAACAGCATCACGAATCCGGGTATCTGTTATGTCTACGGGGTCATCATCCCCTTCTGCAACTTTAAGAATAATATCATCCGCGGCCAGCTGCCCCTGTCGTGCCGCTGCGCTCCCGGGGATAACCCGCACCACCTTGATATAACCATCATCTTCACGCAAGGTTGCACCGATTCCCTCCAGAGAACCGCTCATCTGAATATCAAAATCTTCCTTCGTTGTTGGAGGCAAATAAGCAGTATGTGGATCATAAGCGCGAGCGATTGAATTTAGATAGCGGTCATAATGATCCTGAGATGATTCTTCAAGCATCCGTTTCAATAAATTATGGTCTGTTTTCGCCACTTTCTCTTTGGCCTGAAATAACAATTCAACATCTGTATCTTCATCAACAGGTAACAATTTACCATCGTCATCCAGACCGATGTCATCTTCTCGCAGGCTGATGTAACGGGAAAAAACCTGCCCTTTAATGATTTTTCTCCACCGTTCACGCAATTCTGCCAAATTTTTAGCATAACTTATTTTCTTAGAGTCAGTTTCGATACTCTCAACCACCGTCGGATCAATTTTCTTTTGGAAGAGTTCGGTGATGATCGTCTGTACCTGGGTAATGCGGCGGTTCAGAAGATCCCGTCCCAATAGTGGTAATTCCAGTCGCCCACGACGGATAGAATCATCAATTCGATTGCGAAATAATTCTAATTTCGTCACATCTTCCTGCAAAAGGAAGCGTTTTTGAAAATCAAGCTGCTTCAGGTAGAGGTCGAATGCTGCACTTGAAAGAGCATCATCAGTAGGTTTTTGACTATAATGTTTACCGCTGAGTTGCTGCTGCAACATGTGCCCAAGTAATCTGGCCCGGTTCGTATCAAATGGTTCAACATCTTTCCCCCAGGAGCCAACCGGCAATAGTGTGAGCAGGAGAACTAAAATAATTTTATTGACATATTTTACCGGAAAAAACATAGACAAATCCCCATCAGATTCGATAACAACACAGGTTTAAAATTCTTAGGACAATGTAACCCTGACCGATCAGCAATCGCAAGAGACAATTATAAAACTAAAAGAAATGTTTCACCGAAGAAAAGATTTTACAGGGATCAGCAAATGCTTGATTTCCTGTTACAATAACTATCGGAGGTTAATTATGTCAGCCGTATGCAAGGCAGACAAAAGGAGCTTTGCCATGACAGAACAACGTAGCTACCAAAGGATTAATTTTCTGACGGAAGCAGACATCGCCATTGGTAATGACGTCTATCGCTGTGATCTAGTTGATCTCGCCCTCCAGGGCGCTTTATTCAGGTCCGAACAAGAACTTCCCCTCTCCCTTGGAGGTGAAGTTCTTTTGCACATCTATCTTCCCGAGACCTCTGTAAAGATGCAGTTTCTCAGCGAATTAATTCACCATCGTGGAAACTTTTACGGTTTTATCTTCACTGCCGAAGATACAGAAAGTATGGGGCATCTGCGCCGCTTACTTGAGTTGAACTTTGGTGACGCCGAACAGGCAGAAGGGGAATTCAACCTTTGGTTGAAGCGAAGCTCTCCCGACTAGAAACTCTCCTTGATCCCTCTTTCTCTTGGCAATATAAATTTTGTCGACTATGATATGACCCGACAGTCGCAGATAAAGAGTCCCATTTTAGATTCTGGAGCAGAAGACAATGGCCATCAAACGATGTCAAAAATGCGAAGCACCCCTTAAGGGGGAATATTGGTGCAGCAACTGTAAAACCGTTTTCAAATGCCCGATTCCCGGTTGTGGAGCTACGGTTAAACCTGGAGCCACCGAATGCCCCCGCTGCGGTCTGTTCTTTGAGGATTACCTTAACGGTCGGAAGATGTATCGTCGTTGTCCTAAATGCAAAAAAAAGCAGGGACTATCCGAGCACCAATGTCGTTTTTGTCATCATTGGTTCAATTGCCCAACCTGTGGAGAGAAAGTCTCAACAAATACCGTGTTGACCTGCCCTCGCTGCGGAACCTCATTGCGTTAGAAAACCCCTTCAGCCCTCAGGAGAGACCATGTTGACCCTGTTGCTGGCCACCCTCTGGATATTCTCTTTTTTATCTGCTGGGCATGCGCTGTTGAATAAACGTGACCCGCGGGCTGCCGCGGGTTGGATCATCACCTGCCTGGCAGTTCCCGGCATCGGGGCAATTCTCTATTGGTTGTTGGGAGTTAATAGAATTCGCACCCGATCCAGAGAGATCCAGGAGCAGGGGCAGGGGATGCACTGGCTGCACGTTGAGCAGTCTCCTCAACCAAAAGACATTGAACATTTTCCGGCCGGCAGTACCAGCCAGGGCCTAATTACTCTCTCTGATGCCGTAACTCGCCGCCCGCTGGTCTACGGAAATAAAATCACCCCCCTCTACAATGGTGAGCAAGCTTATCCTGACATGCTCAAAGCCATCAGTAGCGCCGAAGAATCAATTTTTTTATCCAGCTATATCTTCAAGGGGGATCAAATCGGACAGCGGTTTGCCGATGAACTGATTGCGGCAGCAGAACGGGGTGTCGATGTCAGAGTGATGGTTGATGCTTTTGGTGAGATGTATTCTTTAAAAAAAGTGCGGAAAAGGTTTCGTGGAACCAAGGTTATAGCTGCAACATTTCTCCCCCTCACCCTACTGGGAAGTTTCTACTTTAACTTACGCAACCATCGAAAAATACTGGTCGTTGACAATAGATGTGGCTTTACTGGAGGGATGAATATTCGTGACCGACATATGGCTGAGGATAAAAACCGTCCACACCGGATTATTGACATTCATTTTCATCTTGAGGGGCCAATCTGTGAGCAGCTACGTGATGCTTTTATGGAAGACTGGCATTTTGCCGCAGGGGAACAGCGCGAATCTCGTGATTGGAAAGCTCCAGAATTAGCAGGGAAAGCCTGCTGCCGGGGGATCAGTGCCGGGCCTAATGAGGCTCACGAAAATCTCAACTGGATTCTGATCGGTGCTTTGTCCTGCGCAAAATCACGGGTTCGGATTATGACCCCCTATTTTATCCCAAACCGTGCGCAACTTGCGGCTATCAACACTGCCGCTCTCCGTGGGGTTCGGGTTGAAATTCTCCTCCCCGAAGAAAATAATCTCCCTTTTGTTGCCTGGGCAACGAATGCGTTACTTTTTGAATTGTTGGAACACCAGACCCATATCTATTTCCAACCCCCTCCCTTTGTTCACAGTAAACTTTTATTAATTGATGATGAGTATGCTCTGATTGGGTCAGCCAATGTGGATCCGCGCAGTTTACGGTTAAATTTTGAATTCAATGTTGAGGTTTTTGATGCTGAAACAGTGACGACGCTGATTCACCATTTTGATCAATCCCGAGAACAGGCCCGTGAAGTTTCTCTCAAAGAAATGGACCAGCGTTCTCTGCCAGCACGGCTGCGAGACTCTTTTTGCCGGTTGTTTTCACCATACCTCTAAGCGGATAGTGGGCACGGGAGAAATGACATGGACAGTATAGGACTCCCCCAATAAAAAAAGGCCGCCCCTTCAGACGACCTCAACATAACTCTTATTTATCTTCTTTCACCCCGGAACTATTCGGGTCACTCTTTTGCTTACCGTCACGCGGAAGCTCACAAGCACCTGATATTCATGTTTGAATCCCCATCTTGGGGAGAACCCAGCGATTCAGGACATACCAGACAACTACGATTCCCAATAAAAGAAACCAATCCATACACTTCTCCTTCTCTATTTTTATACGCACACCATAACCCGAAATAAGAGAATCGGGCAACATCTTAAAACCCCAGGAGCCCGTTGGGCTTTGCTGATCGTAATGAGAAATTAACTACTTGAGGAGAGATTCCCGTATGTTTTCGTGGTTTTAAACAAAAGAACAGAACGATAAGCACTAACAGAGAAAATCTGTTACAATTAAAAGTTCAGACAGTCACAACACTCAAAAACTAACCATCAGAGAAAGTAGGTAATTGATGCAGGATTGGGGACAAGGTCCATCCGGGGAAGACCTGGAAAAGAAGGTTATTGAAATCGCAAATCAGGTTAAAAAGAAACTCCAGCACAACCCGAAAAAAGGGCTGCTGACACTACTGGTTGTCGTAGCGATCATTGCTGCTGTCATTGGTGGATCAAGCACCATGTATAAAGTGGATACGGAAGAAACCGGAGTCGTTTTGCGCTTTGGAAAATTCTCCAAATTCTCCAATCCCGGTTTGCACTTTAAAATGCCCTTTGGTGTCGATCGAGTTTACCTGGTTCCTACCGGACGGGTATTGAAGGAGGAGTTCGGTTATCGAACCGTCACCCCCGGTGTCAGGACCACCTACAATAAACGTGGTTTAGAAGAGGAATCTCTGACCTTGACCGGTGACTTGAATGTCAGTGATGTGGAATGGATTGTTCAGTTCCAGGTCGCAGACCCTTTCAAATATATCTTCAAGATTAAAGATCCAATTGGAACCATCCGTGATATTGCCGAAGCAATGGTTCGTAAAACCATCGGCGATGCCGATGTCACCCAAGTCTTAACCACCGACCGGGCGGCACTGGCCGATAAAATTCAACAATCTCTCCAGGCAACTTTAAAGCAGTACGATATCGGAGTGCGGATCGTCACGGTTAAATTCCAGGATGTAAACCCGCCAGATGCCGTTAAGGATGCGTTCAACGAGGTTAACGAAGCAGAACAACAGAAAGAGAGTCTAATCTTCCAAGCCCGCGAACAGTATAACCGTGAAGTTCCAAAAGCACGCGGAGAAGCAAAACGAAATCTGCAGGAAGCTCAGGGCTACGCTGTTGAGCGGATCAACAAGGCACGTGGTGAGACCAACCGGTTTACCGCTTTGCTGGCAGAATACAAAAAAGCACCGATTGTGACGCGGCGACGGATCCAGATTGAGACCCTGGAACAGGTTCTCCCTAATTTAGATGAAATTTATGTTATGGATAATAGTGCAGATGGGTTGCTACCGCTACTTCCTCTACGTAAAAGTATGGAAGGAGCGATCAAATGAAAAATGGAATTATTCTGATTGTTATTATTGTTGCTCTCCTGATAGGTCAGGGTGGCTTTTATGTTGTTAATGAAGCTGAGCAGGCGATTGTCACCCAGTTTGGTAAACCGGTAGGGGCAGTATCTTACCCCGGCCTCCACTTTAAGCTCCCTTTTATTCAGGATGT
>CAZGKZ010000006.1:19146-20532 GCA_964526315.1 uncultured Geobacteraceae bacterium | reverse complement strand
CCGACAACCTCCTAGGAGAAGCGGCATGAAAAAGCCCCACACCATATTGGTTGAAGCATTACTCAATCCCGCTTGCTACAGCCACCCGGTGAAGCAGGTCAAGTTGGTGGAAACCCACATCTCCTGGGTTTTTCTCGCTGGGAAATTTGCCTACAAACTAAAGAAACCGGTCAACTTTGGTTTTCTTGACTTCTCAACCTTGAGTAAACGCCATCACTATTGCCAGGAAGAGCTGCGCCTTAACCAGCGCTTTGCCCCGCAGCTCTATCTTGACGTTGTCAGTATTGGCGGTTCACCTGAAAAACCCGTTATCGGTAGTTCCCCCGCTATCGACTACTTGGTAAAGATGAAGCGCTTTTCGCAGCAGGATGAACTTGATCTATTGCTGCAGCAGAACCGTCTCACTCCACCCATGATCGAAGAATTTGCCGATTACTTGGCGAATCTCCATCAACAGGCACCCGTCGTCAAACGCCGTAGCTATTTCGGTTCATTGAAGTCGATCAAAGCTCCAGCACAAGAAAATTTCGCTCAGCTTCGGCCTCTTCTGCCAGACCCTGTTCAGCAACGCCAATTAACTGAATTAGAGAGTTGGAACCAATCCCGTTTTGAGAAACTCCACAACCTGATAGTGCAACGTAAGGAACAGGGATTTATCCGCGAATGTCACGGCGATGTGCATCTCGCCAATATGCTCTGGCTTAATCAACAACCGGTGCTGTTTGACTGTATCGAATTCAACGATAATTTCCGCTGTATTGATGTCATCAACGACAGCGCTTTTTTACTGATGGATCTGGACGACCGAGGTGCGGAATCCCTGAGCTGGCACTTTCTTAATCGCTACCTGCAACAGACCGGCGATTACCAGGCACTGCCGCTGCTCAACTACTACAAAAGCTACCGTGCCATGGTACGAACCAAAGTGATCTGCCTGCGACTTAATCAGCCAGGTCTAAGTGCCTCTGAAAGAGAATTTGATAACAGCCTGCTACAAAGTTATCTCAACTTGGCCAGTAACTATATGCAACCACGAAAGACACCCCTGATCATCAGCCACGGGTTCTCCGCTTCCGGAAAAAGCACTTTCATCAATCAATTCGCCCCTTTGTGCGGTGCTGTCAGTATCCTTTCTGACATCGAACGCAAACGGATACATGGATTTGGGGCTACGGCAAGCAGTCAGTCAAAAGTCGCTGCAGGGATTTATACGAAAGAAGCCAGCCAGCAAACCTACAACAAGCTACTGGAATTAGCGGAAACCATTCTCAAAGCAGGCTTTCCCGCAATTATCGATGCTACCTTTCTGAGGCAGCAACACCGCGACCAGATGCAACAATTAGCCACTCGTTTAAGTATTCCATTTATTATTCTCGATTTTCCACT
>CAZGKZ010000006.1:0-19046 GCA_964526315.1 uncultured Geobacteraceae bacterium | reverse complement strand
TGCAACAATTAGCCACTCGTTTAAGTATTCCATTTATTATTCTCGATTTTCCACTCAGTAAAAAAGAACTGTTTCGGCGGGTTGAACTGCGTAGCAAACAGGCTGGACAAGTATCAGAAGCAACCTCTGATGTGCTTAAGAATCAATTGGAGCAGGCACAACCCCTGACAGCTTCGGAAGAGCAGAGCGTCATCAAAATACATCACGATAGCTCACCAGAAATCATTGCCGCACTGATTAATTCAAGGAGTTCTAGCCGGTAGAGATTTACAATTGATCAAGATACCTTGGATCGAATACAAAAAAGTGCCCACAGAAGTCCATTTTCATTTTTCTGACAAAACTTTTTTCACAGCAGCAGCAATCTGGCCAACAGTGTAAGGCTTTTTTAGATATCCACTGACACCCGATAAAAGGGCTTCTTTGACTTTTTCACTTGCCGAAAAACCACTGACAATCAGGGCTTTCTGACCTGGATAGATTTCACTGATTTTTTTATAGGTTTGTAGCCCATCAATCCCTGGATCCATGATCATATCCAGCAGCAGCAGATCAACCGGATGTGCGGTAATATATTCAATCGCACTCACGCCGGAATTAACTGCTTCTGTCTGATAGCCTAGCTCTGTGAGAACTTTTGTGGCAATCTCACGTTGTTGCGCTTCATCATCAACCACCAGGATATGTTCCCCGTTCCCCATCAATTCCAAAATGACACCGATATCTGTGTCATTTTCTCCATCTTTAAAGTTGTTGCCTTCCTCAGAGTCTGCAGGGAAATAAAGGGTAAAGATTGACCCTTTATCATTACTTTCAACCGTCACAGCCCCTTCATGATCCCGCATACAGCTCCACACAACCGCAAGCCCAATTCCTGTACCACTGCGCCCCATTTTCTTCTTCGTATAAAAAGGCTCAAAAATATGCTTTTGATCGACAATCCGGATTCCTGGTCCATTATCTGAAATAGTCAATACGACGTATCTGCCAGCTGCTACCGCAATAGATGCTGCTTGATCCTCTGACAGTTCACGAACCTCCGTACGAAGTTTAATATTCCCTGAAGTTTCAATAGCCTCAGCGGCATTAAGAACCAGATTCATAATGCATTTTTTGACATGAATGGGAGAGCAATGAATAACCAAAGCATCTGCTACTGACTCAGTGGTTATGGAAACATGGGGGTAGAGAGAGCGAACCTTGTCTGCTTCAGGGGACTGAAGATATTCCTGTACCAGCATATTTAAATTTTGGCGAATCTGAACCTTGGCGGCACCTCGAGCCACAGTCAAAAGGTCGTCAACCACTTCAGCAGCCCGCAATCCTGAGTCTCTGATCACATTGATTGGCTGGCGTAATTCACTGTCCTTTGGCAAGCGCATCAAGAGAAGTTCCGGATAGCTGACGATTCCAGAAAGAATATTATTCAGATCGTGAGCTACTCCGCTCGCCATTAAACCAATAGCTTCCATTTTTTCTGCCCGATATAACTTTTCTTCGGTAGCTTTGCGCTCAGTCATTTCCTGAAACAGTTCCCTTGTTCTCTCGACCACCCGCTGTTCAAGCTTTCTATTCAGAGAAATTGTGTATCCTGAAGACAGGGCAAGGAGGCAAAGCAAAACGACGAGAGACAGTACTATTAACCAATGTTCACGAGCATAACTGGTTAAAGAAATATCGCCGATATACTTCTTATACAAACACAGGTGTCGCTCCTTTAAAAGATCATATACTGGTTGATAATCGCGTGGCGCTGTCCAGCCTGCAATATTTGCTGCTTGAGCCGCCGGGCTATCAGAAGGCATCCCCAGCAAAGCCTGAGCTACATCTTTTACCAGTTGTGATGATGTGTGAGGAAGTGCCGCAAATGGCCATTCAGGGTAAAGACGAGTGCTGAGCACATAGGTGAAAATATCATTGGGAGTTTGTTTGTTTAATACCTTAAAGTCAGAAAGTACGATCTTCCCTTCTTCCGCCATTCTTTCCAGGGAATCTGTGCGTACCGTTCCCGCATCCGCTGTGCCATTGAGAACCGCCATAACAACGTCATCATGAGTACCGGAAAATTTAAGCAATCCAAAATCGTGATCCGGCTCGATCCCCTGTGTATAAAATTCCCTCCAGGCAGCAAGCCAGCCTCCCAAAGAATCCTTATCGACAGCCCAGAATAACTTCCCTACAAGGTCTTTTAGTGTGTTGATATCTGCACGATCAGAACGGGTAAAGATAACCCCACCAAAAAACTTTTGTGGGATATCTCCATGCAGATTAACCATGGTAGCAACCCGGGTTAACCCATGATCGGACTCCAACAAAACATAGTAGCTGCTATTCGTAATAAGAAAATCAATGCTGTGGGACATTGACGCCAAGTGCACACCTTCGAAATCAAGAGGAACAATTTCGAACTGTTGATCTGGAATGGTCTGGGTAAGATATTTAGCAGTTGCTCCCCATTTATTGAAGGCTTGCGCAGAACCACGCTTTGCTAATACGCCGATTTTGACAGGTGGCGTTGAAAGACTGTTGGCTGAAACTGAAATTGTCGTCAGCAAGCAGAAGAAAAAACTGACAAACAAAGAGGTCAGAAAACCTCGTAGGCAATGAAAAATTAGGCGGGGTATGCGAAGGGTGACCAGGTACACTGTAGTAGTATGAGCCTCTATCTAAACAAGGGTGAGATTGCTTAGTTGCCCCCCAATCCAACAGAAACTGATGAGTCTCAATAGTTTATCACAAAAATTGAATATTTTTTCAGCAAGGAAAATCCAATAACCACTGTTTTGACCTGCAGAGTTCCAAAATGATCTCCTTCAAGTTATTCTAGATATCTCCGGGGCTTATCTGTGGACTCATAGAACGATTTATTCCATCCGATTTTGGCAGAACAGATATTAAAGGTCAGTAAATTTCAGCAAAACAACCTTTACAATCGTTTTGTGCATATACACATTTATCCTTGACAATCCTAGCTGACAGGTTTATTCTGGTTTTGTGCATATGCACATAGAAGTTGCAGCCGTTGATACTCACACAGTATCCCTGCAATTATAGCTAACACTCAACAACAAAAAGGAGGCAATTATGCCAGGAAGAGATGGAACAGGACCACAAGGTCAAGGAGCTATGACAGGTCGTGGATTAGGAGTCGCTGATCGTAGGCAAGGAGCCGGAGTCGCTGGACGTGGGCAAGGGCTTGGACAAGGTCAGGGAGCAGGCTTAGGTCAAAACCAGGGATTCGCTACCGGCCAAGGACGTGGTTTGGGTGTCGGCGCTGGTCGAGGTCAGGGTTTAGGCCGCGGCAGACGATAATTTTCACCATCGGGGCGGGCCATGTGCCTGCCCCGACACATTATATAGACATAACCGGGCGAACAGATTAATTCTGTCCCTATTGGAGTATAATTGATATGTTAATTGCAATAACCGCGCTGGAAAATTCTCTACAATCTGAAATCGATCCCCGGTTTGGCCGGGCCGCTTACTACATGATCGTTGATACTGAAACGGATGAGGTGACAGTACACAATAACAGTGATGGTGTCGGTGCTTCCAATGGTGCAGGAACCGGTGCAGCACAAACCTTATCTGAGTACGGGGTTGAAGCTCTTTATACCGGCAGTGTCGGACCCAAAGCTGCTGAAGTTCTCAATCAAGCCAAAATTCCTTATTATGAAAATGTCACCGGAACAGTTCAAGGGGTGTTGGATCAATTAAAAGCTGGTGGCATTCCCCAAAACAATACCCAAATTGAGCAAAACTATTCTGCTCCGGTTGAAAACCAGCCGACGGCAAATGGAACTCCTGCCGTAGCCCCGCAATGCCCCGGTGCACTCCCCGGAGTTGGCCAAGGGATGGGACTTGGTGCAGGGCGTGGTATGGGAATGGGCGCAGGACGTGGTGCAGGAATGGGTCGTGGCATGGGTGCTGGGCGTGGATCTGGCCGTGGTCAAGGTCGCGGGATGTGCCGCAGATAGAATTTTTTCCCACAAAGGGTAGATTGAAAAGGTAAACTGCTACTATAATGAATTGTTTGCCCTCTCAGTTATCCCGGTGGTAGAAAATGCCTAGGCAGAGGGCCTATCATCCACATCAATTAATCATGGAGTGAATACACAATGATCATTGCAATAACCGCTAAAGAAGCATCCCTGCAGTCTGAAGTTGATCCTAGATTTGGTCGCGCCGCTTATTTTTTGATTGCTAACAGCCAGACCGGAGAAGTCTACGCCCACGATAATACTGAGGGAATTGAGGCCGACAATGGGGCAGGAACCGGCGCATCCCAACTGATGGCGGAATACAAGGTAGATGTCCTCTATACCGGCCATGTCGGGCCCAAAGCAGCAGAAGTTTTAGACAAAGCAAAGATTGCCTATCACGAGCATACGGAAGGAACCATCGAAGAAGTTCTCGCGCGCCTTCCCCAAGAGGAGTCATCTGCACCAGCAGAAGAACCCCCGGAAGAATCTGTCTCCGCACCGGAAAATGGGACAATCCGGCTGGCAATCCCGGCAGATTCAGATGCCGGACTACAGGCTCAACGTTCGGGACACTTTGGCAAGTGTGCCTACTACACTTTGATTGATATCAAGGATCAACAGGTTCAACAGGTTGTCCCATTGCAGAATGGTGGTCATGTTCAAGGTGGTTGTTCCGTCCCGGTGGTTTTGCTGAATGCCAATCACGTCAATAAACTGATTGTTGCCGGAATCGGCGGTCGTCCACTACAGGGGTTCCGCGAAACCGGGATTGAAGTTTATGCCGGAGTTGGAGAGACAGTTCAGGAAACCGTTGATCTGTTTCTCAATGATCAACTCTCCCCGATCAGTAATGACCAGGTATGTGGAGGAGGTCCACAGTGATCATCTCGGTTGTCAGCGGCAAAGGTGGTGCAGGTAAAACCACCCTTGCCGCTTCCATCGCTCAGGTTTTTGAAGCTGAGTTTTATGATCTCGATGTCGATGCCCCCAACGCAGAATATTTCCTTAAACCAGACTTCTCCAGTAAAGTTCCGATTACCCAGCCCGTCCCGGTTTTCTCCAAAGAGCTCTGTGACGGCTGTGGAATCTGTACTAAAGAGTGTCGTTTTCACGCCCTCTACAGAATCCTGAAGACTGTCTATTTGAGTGAACCTCTCTGTCATGGCTGCGGACTCTGTAAAATGGTTTGCCCGCAACAGGCGATCAGTTATCAGGATTCCTCAGTTGGCGATATCCGTTCCGGCTATTCACAACGGACCAAAAATATGGTTCATGTCGGTGATCTGATCATCGGTTCCACCCGGGGAACCTACCTGATCAGTGAGATGGTTAAAAAAATTGATCCGGATAAACTTTCAGTGATTGATGGGCCACCCGGAAACTCCTGTGCCGCCGTTGCTGCAATAAAACCAGCTGATCTGGTCGTTCTGGTGGTAGAACCAACTCCATTCGGCTTTCACGATATGCAGCAGACTGAACAAATCGTCCAGCAAATGGGCAAGAATTATCTGATTATTGCCAACAAAGCCATGAGTGATGCCAGCGTGAAGGGATATTTCCAGAACAGATTAAAACAGGCGGCGCTAACAATTTCCCTCGATGATCGCTACCATAAAGCGAACCTGCAAGGCGAGATTCTCAGCCAGCAATTCGATGAAATTCATGCGGGGCTGCAGCGAGTCATCAGCCCGGAGCTATCAAAATCATGACCCGACAAATATCAATACTCAGTGGCAAAGGGGGGGCCGGAAAGACCTCGATTACCGCTTCAATAATTAAAATGATGGATTCGGTCGTCGCTGTCGATGCTGATGTCAACGCATCCAATCTTCCAATCCTACTCCCCCATGCACAGCAGTCAACCACCGCCTATTTTGGTATGGATATCGCTCAGGTCGATCATGATCAATGCACCGGTTGTGGAGCCTGTCTCACCGCCTGCCAATTTGACGCCATCAGCCAGAATGAAGAGGGACGTATTCTGATTGATTCTGATTGTGAAGGGTGTGCCGCCTGTGCCTTTGTCTGCCCGGAAGATGCCATCAGTATGGTAAAACGGAAAGGTGGTGACTGGTACGTCAGCTCCATGGATAACGGCTATCTGATTCATGCCGATCTGATTCCGGGAGAGGACAACAGTGGGAAACTGATCACCAAGGTTCGGAGTGAAGCATCAGCTATTGCAAAAGAGAAAGATATTGCCTACATTGTCGTCGATGGGCCGCCGGGAACCAGCTGTCAGGCAATTTCATCAATTACCGGGGTCGATCTGGTCCTGGCGGTGGTCGAAGAGAGTCTTTCAGGGCTTTCTGATTACCGCCGGCTGGCAGAGTTGATCCAGAAGTTTTCGATTCCCCATTTTGTGTTACTTAACAAAGCGGGGTTCAGCACTGAGGTTGAAAATAAAATCATCCAGGCTGCCGATGAATTTGGGGGCAAAGTTATTGGTCGTATCCCCTTCGATCATAACATTCCAAAGGCATTACAAAGTCTACAATCGCTGGCGGACATGGATGAATACAAAGGAATAATTGACAAATTGCTTAAGCAAATAACCGGAAACTGAGCGGCTCGTCTCCCTCGGTTATCTGGTTAGAAAACTTTTCAAATGAGACCAGTTATTTACACAATCGGGCTGTTAGTCTGTAGCAATATCTTTATGACATTTGCGTGGTACGGACACCTCAAAGAGTTAAATAACAAGCCATGGATTATCGCAGCACTCATCAGTTGGGGGATTGCACTGTTTGAATATATGTTTCAGGTTCCGGCAAACCGGATCGGGTTTTCCGTTCTGTCCATCGGGCAACTTAAGATCATTCAGGAAGTCGTCACGTTGAGTGTATTTGTTCCATTTTCACTGTTCTATATGAAAGAACCTCTTAAACTGGACTATCTCTGGGCAGGACTATGCCTTGTGGGTGCAGTTTATTTTATGTTTCGAAGTAGATTTGCTTAATTCAGAAAAGCAGCAACCGAACCGATACTCGTACTGAGAGTATTCTGGGAACATATCCCCCTTATGTCTCCCTGGAATACGGACAATACTAACATTCAAATATCATCAAAAAGGATCAACTAGATGAAAGCCGTAAAAGTGACCGATGGAATTTACTGTCTGCCTGTTAATCTGGAAAGCTACCAGTTATTTGAAGGGATGTGGCCGATGCCCAATGGGATTTCGATCAATTCCTATATTGTGCAAGGGGAGAAAACCGCCCTGATCGATCTGGTTGAAGATACCGACGGTAAGCCTGCAGAACTGGAAGAGGAGCTCCACTCCATCCCGGTGGATGCAAAAAATATCGACTATATGATCATCAATCATATGGAGCCGGATCATACCAGTTGGCTGCCGGAGTTTTACCGGCAAAACCCCCAGTTGCAATTCTATTGCACCGGTAAAGCTGCCGGGCTGCTGAAATCCTTCTGTGGTATTGATCAGAATGTCCATGTCATTAAGGATGGGGATACTCTGGATCTGGGGCAAGGCAAAGTCTTAAGTTTTCACGAAACACCAAATATTCACTGGCCTGAAACGATGATGACCTTTGAGCAGAGCAGCGGAACCTTGTTTTCCTGTGATGCTTTCGGTTCTTACGGGAAATTGGATCGGGTCTTTTTTGACGACCGCCTCTCCACCGAACAACACACTTTTTACAGCAATGAGGCCCTGCGCTACTATGCCAACATCGTAGCCAGTTTTTCCCCCTTCGTCACCCGGGGAATCAACCATCTCAGCGATCTGGATATCAAAGTCATTGCTCCATCTCACGGGATCATCTGGCGGGAAAACCCGAAAGAGATTATTGAATCTTATGCCCGCTTCGCCAGCTATATGAATGGTCCGGCCGAAGCAGAAGTGACGGTGATCTGGTCGAGCATGTATGGCAATACCGAAAAACTGGTCAATAATGTTGTTCAGGGAGTCCGAAGAGAGGGGCTACCGGTTCACGTCCATCGGGTTCCTGATGAACATGTCGGTGCGATCCTCGCCTCAGCGTGGAAATCAGCGGGACTGATTCTTGGCATGCCAACTTACGAATATGAGATGTTCCCTCCAATGGCATGGGTTCTCGATATGTTCCGGCGAAAAAAAATCCTCAATAAAAAGGTTTTCCGCTTCGGCTCGGCCGGCTGGTCCGGTGGTGCCCAGCGTGAACTGGATAAACTGACTGAAAAACTGAAGTGGGATTTCATCGACCCAGTGGAGTGGATGGGAGCCCCCGGTGAGAAGGAACTGGATCTGGCACTAAGTCAAGGACAAGAACTGGCAAGACAAGTTAAAGAGTTCTGTTCCAAGTAAACAATCTCAATAAAAAAGGCCGGGATCCTGATCCCGGCCTGCACAATAAATATTCCCTTAAATACTTCCTACCCGCCGTTTGTTCCACTATGGCGTAACCGGTTGGCCAAAATGACCGGATCAATCACCTCGCCACAAACACTGCATTTCCAAGCATCAAACTCACGAACATAATCATAGTATTTCTCAGTATACATCCGTCCCTTGCACTTTGGACACTTCATATCATACCCCCATATCAGGCAGCAAACCTCAAGTTAGCTTACGTAACTTATAGGTACACAGGTTGTGCCAAACTTCATATTGGGAGTAAAATTTCAGACCAAGACAGATAACAACCTTTTATTTCAATGGGTTATGCCTCACCGGCAAGCATGCTTTTAAAAATCATAGTACAATTGAAACAGCTTTATCAACATTATCGTCAATTATTTGACGGATCGTCGCGATTGGAGATCGCATATTCACAACATTACAACCGTAATTTTCTCCAGCAACTGACCCTAAAAGTACTTAGCCAATGAAAAAGAAAGTATTCGTCATATTATTGACGGAGCACGAGAATAGTGTTGAATAATTGACGAAACTCCTATTTCAAAGAATCCAAACACACATCACTGATTGTCTTTATACAATTTATAAAGAAACGCATCAGCAAGAGCCTGATAAGAAGCATCTATCACATTGCTGCTAACCCCAACAGTACCCCAGCGTGATTCGCTATCTCCAGATTCGACCAATACCCGAATGACCGAATCAGTCCCCTGACTCGCAGGCAAAACCCGTACCTTATAATCACGCAATTTCACCTCACCAATCTGTGGATAAAAACTGCCCAATGCCTTACGCAGTGCAGAATCCAGAGCATTAACCGGACCGTTACCATCCGCAGCAGTATGTTCAATTCTACCACCAACTTTAACCCGGATGGTTGCTTCTGAAACCGGTTCCTGATCACTCTCACGCAAAGTGTCAATCACTCGGTAGGCGGTCACGGAAAAGTAGTGCTTCAATTTACCCATCGCCTTGAGCATCAACAACTCAAAAGAGGCTTCTGCACCCTCAAATTGAAACCCCTGATTCTCCATCTCTTTGATATCTTCCAGAATTTCCAGTGTGACCGGATCTTTACTGTCGAGTTTAATTCCACACTCTTCCGCTTTAACCAGAATATTGGAACGACCAGAGAGATCAGAGACAAGAACCCGGGTTTGATTTCCGACCAATTCTGGACGGATATGCTCATAAGTTTCCGGATGACGTTGAATCGCCGAAACATGGACACCACCTTTATGGGCAAATGCAGAGTTTCCGACATAGGGTTGATGCTTATTAGGGGTCAAATTTGCCAGTTCATAGATATAATGAGAGGCACTCCGCAGAGTGGTCAATTTACCATCACCAAGACATTCGTGGCCCATCTTCAAACTTAACGATGGGATAATTGAACAAAGATCCGCATTACCACAACGTTCACCAAACCCATTGATTGTTCCCTGAACATGGACAGCACCACAGTGAACGGCCATCAACGAATTTGCCACGGCACAATCACTATCATTGTGGGCATGGATACCCAGAGGAGTTGGTACCGCCTTCTGCACCGCTGCCATAATTTCAGGAAACTCGTGGGGAAGAGTCCCACCGTTGGTGTCACAGAGGACAATACAGTCAACATTGGCAGCAGCAGCAGCTTGTAAGGTCTTCAGCGCATATTCAGGATCAGCTTTATAACCATCAAAGAAGTGTTCCGCATCATAAATAACCTCGCCGACCCGCTCTTTCAAATAAACCAGTGAATCATTGATCAGTTCCAGATTAGCATCCAGAGAGATCCTCAATGCTTCACGGACATGAAAATCCCAGGTTTTTCCAAAAATGGTGACGGCATCGGGCTCAGCCTCTATCAACATCTGAATATTATTATCTTCTGCAGGTGTCACTTTAGCCCGGCGGGTTGAACCAAACGCAGCAATTTTACTATGCTGAAGAGTCTCGCTCTTAATTGCTTGAAAAAATGTAATATCTTTGGGATTTGAACCCGGCCATCCCCCTTCAATATAGTCGATTCCCAATTCATCCAGACGTTTGGCAATCCGCACCTTATCTTCAACTTGAAATGAGATATCTTCCGCCTGAGTCCCATCTCGCAACGTGGTATCGTACAATAAAATTTTACCCATCTGCTTACACCCCTTCTGTTTTTAATAAAATATTTTCAGGAGAATGATAGTTCTTCTGTAAAGTTATGATTAATTCTCGATTCGCATCACCCTTTAGAGAAAAATCTATTTCTCGTCGTTCATCATCGATTCGCTTCAAATCCACCCACAACCCCGGAGTTTCGGGATTATCCAATTTTTCCGGCCACTCTATCAGTGCCACTCCCGAACCATAGGCGTAATCATCAAAACCAAGCTCAATCAATTCATCAGGATCAGACAATCGATACAGATCAAAATGGTAGAGATCAAGCCGCCCGTGATAATGGTTCATCAGAGTGAAGGTTGGACTGGTAATGGGAATTTGCGGGTCGACACCCAAACCACGAGCGATCCCACGGGCAAAAACTGTTTTTCCTGCACCCAGATCACCCTGCAACAGAACCAGAGTTGACTGTTGCAGCAACCGACCCAATTTCCATCCCAATTCAAGGGTCTGTGATTCCCCATCACTCACAACAGACCACGAACTCAAATCAATCCTCCATCACCCGGATCAAATCAAGTCGTGCTACGACACCAATCATTTTCCCACCGTCAACAACAGGCAATAAGTGGACCCGATGTTGACTCATCAACCCGGCCAGCTCACGCACTGTCGTATCAGGAGAACAGGTTACCGGATCTTTCTGGTATAACTCACCAACAGTCGCTGCCGTCACTCGGTCAACCTCTTCCTTAAACTGTTTTTCACTGCCGAGAGTAAAAACCCAATCGAATAAAGTCATCACCGTTGGGATATGGAGGGGCTTATGCTGTTCAATCAGATCAGTTTCACTGATAATCCCTACCAGCTGACCATCGTCATCCAAAACCGGCAGATTACTGAAACGTGTTTCAACAAACTTTTTCGCCAGATCCGTCAAACTGGTTTCGAGGGTCACCGAAACGATTTTCTCTGTCATAATATCTCGAGCAGTCAACATGAGTCATTTCCTTTCACCGGTGATTTCTTACCGATATGCGTAAGGGAACCAGATAAAATCATATCAAACATCGTCCCCTTCTGTGGATAAAATATAGAGATACTGTGCCGGAAGGATCAACAATGCCAGAATCTAAATTATAACTGTCCCGAGCAGCAATTCCTGCCGGGCAAGTGGAAGTTTACAAATGAGATCCGATGCGACCATTCCAGCGGTTCCCTGATCGGCAGCCACCAATTCTGCTGCCCGACCATGCAGCCAGGCTCCGAGAGTTGCGGCAGAAAAACCATCCACCCCCTGCGCCAACAAACCACCAATCAGACCGGTCAACACATCACCGCTACCACCGCTGGCCAGACCATCATTTCCGGTAGAATTAATATTGACCCGGCCATCCGGTGCAGCAATGACAGTACGCGCCCCTTTCAGCAGTAAAATCACTCCATACTCAGCAGCAAAGTTCTGTGCAACTTCAAACCGGTTTTCCTCAATTTCTGCAACTGTTAATCCGGTAAGTCGAGCCATTTCACCAGGATGTGGTGTCAAAATTAGCTCTTTCCCTCTACGGTCAGACAAACACTTCAGTTGATCAGCCAGCAAGTTTAAACCGTCGGCATCAACCACCATCGGTACAGTGACCGTGGTCAGCAATAACTTTAACAGCTCAGCCAACTGGTCACTCTGTCCCAGACCCGGGCCAACCGCCAACGCGTGTCGATCAACCAACAATTGTTCAATTTCCCTTTGCGCCTGCAGGGAGATCAAACCATTTTGATCGGCGAGAGAGCAGCTCATCGCTTCGGTCAGCTTCACTTCAATAATATCATGAACGGTCGCAGATGTTGCAACCGTCACCAATCCACAGCCACTCCGTACCGCGGCATTCCCCGCAAGAGCGGCAGCACCAGTCTTTCCCGGGGAACCGGCCAGAACTAACAGATGGCCAAACGTCCCTTTGTGTCCAGCAATGGAACGGTCTGGCAGAAGAGCCTGAACATCCGTTTCATCCAACAGAGCGACCTGGCTGGAAAATGTCTGCCGACCTGATGCTGGAATACCGATATCAACAACCTCAAGGTCACCAACATAAGCTGCCCCAGGATAGCTGCCATGGCCAATTTTAGCATGGTCAAAAGTAGCCGTCAGATCTGCCTTTACCGCAACCCCGCAAACCCGACCGGAGGAGCCATCGACCCCGGACGGGATATCGACAGCAAATACCGCAGCATTCGACTCATTAATAAGGGCGATTGCCGCAGCTTGTAAACCACGAACGGTGGATTTCAAGCCTGTCCCAAAAATGGCATCCACAATAAGGGATGGTGCCGTTTCAACAAAGGCGGTTTGCAATGCAGCAGTATCTTCAATATAACGAATCGGAACTCCCAACTGCGTGATGATATTTAACATAACCCTGGCATCACCGGAAATTGCTTCCTTCTCGCCAAGAATCAGAGTTGTCACCTGCCAGCCGGATTCGGAAAGGATCCGTGCCATGACATAGCCATCACCACCGTTATTCCCCTTGCCTGCAACAACCAATACCGGACCGGGAAAATGGGTAGCAAACCGATCCGCAAACCAACGGCTGCAAAAACGGCCGGCATTTTCCATCAAAACGGCCCCCGGGATACCGACTTGCTCAATCGCATAGCGGTCAAGCGCCATGACCTCACTTGCAGTACAGAGTTGCATTAATCCTCCAGAATAACCGTGGCAACTGCATATTCGCCATCGTGAGAATAGCTGAGGTGAGTTTTAGTGGCACCTAGTGCGGTCATCAACTCGACAGCACGGCCAGACAGTTCAAGGGAGGGGCAACCGAGAGGATCAAGCACCACACAAACCTGCTGCCAGCTCAAACCATCACGTAATCCCGTTCCCAATGCCTTTAAAAAAGCTTCTTTAGCCGCAAACCGGGCCGCTAAATGTGGAGCTGGATCCCGTTTTTGCAGCGAATAGTGCCGTTCCTCTTCACTGAAAATCCGTTCCAGAAGCTTATTTCCCGGTTCGAGAAACTTTCGAAACCGCTCACTGCGAGCTAAATCAGTTCCTATCCCGATGATTGCCAAAGTTAACCTTTTACCAGTTCCAGCATTTCTCGAACCGCCCGATCCATCCCAACCAGCGCAGCGCGGGAGATAATACTGTGGCCAATGTTAAACTCTTCAATTCCCGGCAGAGCAACAACCGCCTCAACATTACGATAATCGAGTCCATGCCCGGCATTTATCCCCAAACCAAGACGGCGGGCAGCACTAATTGCCAGCTCAATACGCCCCAACTGCTCACGTCGACCACTGTCTGTCGGGACGTCACAATACATCCCGGTATGAATTTCCATATAGTCAGCACCGACTTTATGGGTTGCTTTGATCTGCTCAATATTGGGTTCAATAAACAGACTGACAATAATTCCTGCCTGTTGCAGCAAGGCGACCTTTTGTTTCAAAGTGTTTTGCAGTAAAACAACATCCAGACCTCCCTCAGTGGTCAATTCATGACGCCCTTCAGGAACCAGAGTGACCGAATCAGGAAGGGTTTTCAGTGCGATATCAATCATCTCATCAGTGATTGCCATTTCCAGATTCATCCGGGTTTTGATGGTTTTTCGTAATATTTCGACATCCCGATCCTGAATATGACGACGATCCTCACGCAAATGAATCGTAATACCATCAGCTCCGGCCAATTCAGCCAGGACTGCCGCAGCAACCGGATCTGGCTCGGAAACTCCACGGGCCTGACGGATGGTTGCAATATGATCAACATTGACACTCAGCTTTGCCAATTTATCTACTCCTCTTTCTTTGGTTCAAAATTAAGTTTAAGCACCAAGATGTTGTCGGACCGCATCAGCAACCTGATTAGCCAGCGTCTCAATCCGGCCTTGATCTTCCCCCTCAATCATCACCCGTAGCAATGGTTCAGTTCCTGAATAACGGATGAGAACCCGACCCTTATCACCAAGTTCAGATTCGACTTCATCGATAAGTTTCTTGATTGGAGCGATGCCATTTAAATCTGCTTTCTCCCGCACTCTGATATTGACCAGAATCTGTGGCAGAGATGTCATGACTTCTGCTAGTGTTGAAAGTTTTTTACCACTGCGTTGAATAATTGCAAGGACCTGCAGAGCCGAGAGAATTCCATCGCCAGTGGTATTATGATCATGAAAAATCATATGACCCGATTGCTCACCGCCAAGGTTATAACCACCGTTCAACATCTCTTCGACGACATAGCGATCTCCAACAGCGGTTCGAATCACCTTACCCCCGGCCTTTTTCATCGCAATCTCAAGTCCCATATTGCTCATCACTGTCGCCACAACGGTTTTTTTCTTCAACTCACCGGTCTTAATCAGCTCAGTACCACAAAGAGCCATAATATGGTCGCCGTCAACTTCAATCCCTTTTTCATCAACAAAAATGACCCGGTCGGCATCGCCATCGAGAGCAATTCCCAAATCAGCCCGGTATTCACAAACCTTCTCTGCCATCACTTCCGGGTGCATTGAACCGCAGCCATCGTTGATATTCGTCCCGTTAGGGTTAACACCAATCGGAATCACTTCAGCACCTAATTCAGTTAATACTGCCGGTGCAACCCGATAACCCGCTCCGTGTGCACAATCGAGGACAATTCTTAAGCCCTGGAGATCAAGATCTTTGGGAAAAGTATTTTTCAAAAAAACCACATAACGGCCAATAGCATCAGAGATACGATAAGCTTTACCAACTTCATCAGCGATAGGTCGCAACTCATCCAGTCGATGATTGAGGATCAATTCTTCAATTTTCAACTCAAGTTCATCGGGGAGCTTATAGCCACTCTTGGAAAAGAATTTAATCCCATTATCCTGGTAAGGGTTATGTGAAGCACTGATCACCACACCCGCATCAGCACGCATTGAGGAGGTGATAAATGCGATTCCCGGAGTTGGCAGCGGGCCGACCACCAAAACATCAACACCCATCGAACAAATTCCGGCAACCAGTGCATTTTCAATCATGTAGCCGGACAGACGGGTATCCTTACCGATAACAATCCGATGGCGTCGATTGCCACCCCCATCTTTAAAAACAAAAGCCGCTGCCCGCCCGAGCTGCATCGCCATCTCGGTTGTCATCGGCTCAATATTTGCGACACCACGTACTCCATCAGTACCAAATAACTTCTTTTTCATTCCTTGATATCCTCTTCCCTTTTCGAATCAGGAGCCTGCTGTTCCATATTGTCCTCTTCAACCGGAGGCAAAACTTCAACAGGTTCAATCTCAACTTGAACCTCGGTGGTTTTTTCATCTTTAAAATGGGTATAGGTTCCACGGTGAACCAGCGGAACAATAAGAGAAAAACCCTCATTGACACCTTTCAGATTCACATCTTCCGTTGTCACCTCATTCACATTTTTCAGTTCGGATTCGGCCCCCTCAATAATAACTTCATCGGGGACACTCCGAACTTTTCCAACCCTAAAACCAGACATTGGTTTATCAGTAAAGATAATTTTAATCGGGACTAATTTCTGCTTGATCCGTTCGAGTTTCAGGTCAATAAATGAGGGGGACAAGCGTGTCACCCGCAGACCACTTGGTAAATTCAGTCTTTCTTCAAGACGCTTAAATGTGGTCAACCCAGGTTTGAGGTCGGTGAGATCAACAACTATGCTGATATCATTCGGGCTGACCTTTGACAATAATGTCCGCGGCCCACTCACCCGAACATCTATCAGGCTGGGAACTTCATTAGCAACCATCAGACCCTTAGGCAAAGATTGCAACTCAAGAGGGACCGGATAACCAACTTCGAGACGCCGTTCACCCATAATAAATGACCAGAGGAGCAGTGCCAAGAGCAGGGAGATTATTTTTAATGTCCAATTTTCAGTTAAAAACTTGAACATTCGAATTACCCCTTCCTCTGTTGTGATTTTTTCTTATGTTTGGCTCTGCGCGGCTCCATCAACCGGCCAAGAACTTTTTTTAAACTGGCAGCATCAAGGTTCCGGGTCATGCCACCATTGACCGCCACAGAGATATTCCCCGTCTCTTCAGAAACAACAATAACGACAGCATCGGCCAATTCGGTCAGACCAACGGCAGCCCGGTGACGGGTTCCCATATCCTTAGTCAGATCAAGTCCCCGGCTCAAAGGCAAGAAGCATCCTGCCAGAGACAAACGCCCCTGTTGCACAACCACTGCTCCATCATGAAGGGGGGACGATGGCATAAAAATCGAGCGAATTAATTCACACGAAACCCGGGCATCAATCGCAGTTCCGGATTCGAGGATATCTTTGATACCATTTTCCCGTTCAATCGCAATCAGTGCTCCAATTTTACGGCTCCCCAAAGCAACACAAGCTTTGACCAGTTCATCAATCGCGACAGATTCCCCATCCAAACTCATTCCACCGAGAAAAGGATTACGCCCGACATGCATCAATGCACGCCTGATATCATTCTGGAAAATAACCACGATAACAAGAATAATTGAAGAGAGAAAGTTACTGAGAAACCAGTTGAGAGTATGGAGATCCCCAACCCGAGAGGCCACATAGAGGACAAGAATGACCGCCAGGCCAAGTAACATTTGAACCGCACGGGTCCCTTTGATGAGGAGGATAATCCGGTAGATGATAAAAGCAACAATACCGATGTCCAGAATATCGAGAAGTCGAATATTTGTGAAGACATCTAACATTGAACCCACCGTATAAGGTTATTTTATAAGATCAGTGGGGCAAATCGGGAAGTTTCTGCTCCCGAATCGCCCAGGCAACTAACGCAGCTTCCCGTGCGGGACGAACATCGTGAACCCGGAAAATCTGCACTCCCTGGCTTACCCCCACAGCAATCGTCGCCAATGTTCCAAACAGCCGTTCCTGTGGGTCACCCTGATTGAGAATTTTACCGAGAAAACTCTTCCGCGAAGTCCCCAGAAGAACCGGACAATCAAGTTGATGCAATTCATTCAAATGCTGTAATAGATCGAGATTTCCCAGTACGCTTTTACCAAAACCGATGCCAGGATCAACGGCAAGTCGACTGCGGTCAACACCAGCCATCAGAGCCAGATCGATACTCTTCTGCAAACGTGCAATAACTTCGGCCAACAAGTTCCGGTATTCGGTATGCTGCTGCATAACTTCAGGTCTGCCACTGGTGTGCATCAAAAACAAACCAGCACCCGTTTCGGCAGCAACCATCGCCATTTCCGGATCAAAATAGAGCCCACTGATGTCATTTATGAAGTTGGCTCCAGCAGCAAGTGCTGCCCGGGCAACAGCCGCCTTGTTGGTATCGATCGAAAGAGGCAAATCTGTTTTTCGCCGGAGACCTTCGATAACCGGAACAACTCGTTCCAGCTCTTCTGTCACTGAGACCGGAACGGAACCTGGCCTGGTACTTTCGCCGCCAATATCAAGGAGACCAGCCCCCTCCTTCTGCATGGTCAAGCCCCGTTGCACTGCGGCATCGACACTCAGATATTGCCCACCATCAGAAAAAGAATCGGGGGTGACATTCAATACTCCCATGATGCAGGGCCGGGTCAAATCAAGCTGACAGTCACGTCCTTGCAACCACTGAGGATTCACTGAAATCACGATTTTGGAGTTTCGTCCTCACTCGATTCAACCTCAGTTCCTGAGTCTTCAGCTGTCACCTCTGCAGGAATATCTTCCTTAACCTGCTGACCTTCGGATGAGTCCGCACCCGCTTCAAAGCTAAAATCATCTTCGGGTTGTTGCACCTTAACCTCTGGTTTCTCATCTTCTTCTTTAGGTGTTATATGCTCGGGCAAACCATCCGGGAAAACCACATCAAGGATCTCTCCACTTTCCAGGGTCTCCTTCTCCAATATCAGCTCTGACAGGTTGATCAGTTGCTGCTGATGATCTTTGATCAGCGCACGAGTCAATTCATAGTTTTCAGTGACAATCCGTCGGATCTCATTGTCAATATCAACAGCAGTCGCTTCACTGTAATTCTTCATATGCCCCATATCGCGACCGAGGAAGACTTCTCCCTCTTTTTCACCAAAAGCCATCGGCCCGATCTTTTCACTCATCCCCCATTCACAAACCATCTTACGAGCAATCGCGGTAACCCGCTCAAGATCATTACTGGCACCACTGGTCACCGATTCAAAAGTCAATTCCTCGGCAACCCGACCACCGAGCAACGCCCGGATCCGAATATGTAATCCCTTGGCAGTTTCACTGTATTTTTCTTCGGTAGGAAGATACATCGTGACACCCATGGCACGGCCACGTGGAATAATCGATACTTTGTGGACCGGATCTGACCCCGGGGTCAGCAGAGAAACCAATGCATGACCAGCTTCGTGATAGGCGGTGACCTTTTTCTCTTCCTCAGTAATCACCATTGAACGCCGTTCAGCCCCCATCAGGACCTTATCCTTGGCAGCTTCAAAGTCATCCCTGTCAACTTTAGTTTTATTCCCGCGAGCTGCCAGCAACGCAGCCTCATTGATCAAGTTGGCAAGATCAGCACCGGAGAACCCGGGGGTTGCCTTGGCAATCACTTCCAGATTCACATTGTCATCCATGGGAACTTTACGGGAATGGACAACCAGAATTT
>CAZGKZ010000005.1:20589-21848 GCA_964526315.1 uncultured Geobacteraceae bacterium | reverse complement strand
TTTCCCGATTGCAGGTCGGGGAAGATAAAGACATTGGCATCCCCTTTAAGCATTGAGAAGGGGTATTGGGCCTCGGTTAGTTCTGGATCAAGGGCGACATTAGCCTGAATTTCACCATCGACAATCAGTTCAGGTGCCTGTTGTTTTACCAGGGCAGTCGCTTTCTTGACTTTCTGTGCAGATGGATGGTTGGTACTGCCAAAGTTAGAAAAAGAGAGCATCGCAACTTTAGGCACAATATCGAATTTGCGCACCTCTTCAGCTGCTAAAATAGCTGTTTCAGCTAACTCTTCAGCAGTTGGGTCGATAGTTACAGTGGCATCGGCAATAAAAACGACTTTTTTCTTAAATACCATCATGTACATACCATGAACTTTTGACAGGTTGGTTCGCTTACCAATGATCTCCAATGCTGGCTGGATTGTTTCTGGATAGTGATGGTTGATACCCGCAAGCATGGTATCTGCATCTCCTTTTTGCACCATCATGGCACCAAAATAGTTGTTATCAACTTTGATCTTCCGTTTTGCACCTGCACGGGTGACGCCTTTACGCTGGCGCATTTCAAACATGGTGTCGATATAATCTCCACGTTTATCACAGGTCATTGGATCGAGAATTTCAACATTGCTCAGATCCAGATTGAGTGTTTTGATCCGGCTACGAATCTCTTTTTCATCTCCCAACAGGATTGGAATCGCAATATTCTCCTGAATAAGAATATGTGCTGCCCGCAAAATTTTGTCTTCTTCCCCTTCAGGAAAAACGATCCGTTTTGGATTGGCTTTGGCTTTATTGATCAAGGTGCGCATCACTTGTTTGGAGCGACCCTGTAGTGCTTCAAGAGACTCACGATACTGCTGCATGTCTGCGATAGGACGACGGGCAACTCCTGAATCCATTGCTGCTTGTGCGACGGCGGGGGCCACATGAAGAAGCACGCGGGGATCAAAGGGCTTTGGTATAATATATTCACGGCCAAATTGAATATCTTCACCAGCGTAAGCTTTGCGGACAGAATCAGGAACATCCTGTTTCGTCAGATCAGCAAGAGCTTTTACTGCTGCCAGTTTCATTTCGTCATTGATGGCACTGGCATGGACATCCAGGGCTCCACGGAAGAGGAAGGGGAAGCAGAGAACGTTGTTGACCTGATTAACATAGTCAGAACGACCGGTCCCCATGATGACATCATCGCGAACCGCTTTGGCATCCGGAGGGGTAATTTCCGGATCAGGGTTCGCCATGGCAAAGACGAT